>JAKLIM010000108.1 GCA_022709605.1 Bacteroidota bacterium
TTTAACTTCGCAGGCAAATTGCGTTTTGAATGCTGCAGCATCAAAATGTGTAATAGAACCTGCTCCACTCACCCCATTAATAATACTATTCCAGAAATCTGGAATAGTATTACCAATTGGGGTAACCGCCCCCAGGCCTGTTACCACAACTCTTTTTAATTCCATAATGAATTATTGTGGAAGTAAATTATTTTTGTAAAGCTTCGATATGAGTGATAGCTTCACCTACTGTAGAAATTTTTTCTGCCTGATCGTCTGGAATAGAAATTCCAAATTCTTTTTCAAATTCCATGATTAATTCCACGGTGTCCAATGAATCAGCTCCAAGGTCGTTTGTGAAACTAGCTGTTTCTACAACATCTGCTTCTTCTACACCCAATTTGTCTACGATAATAGCTTTTACTTTAGCAGCAACTTCTGACATAATTTTTAATCTTTAAGTTTGTAAATAAAATTTGTTTTATAATTTTGCGGTGCAAAGGAATAAAAAAAACTTCAATAATCCTCTATTTTCTTCAAAAAATTGTGTTTTTTTGCACGCTTAATAATAATTTGAGCAATAAATAATCTTTATTATGTCCTATAGAATAGCCATTTTAGCTTCAGGTTCGGGTTCGAATGCCGAAAATATAATTAAATATTTTTCACATTCCGAACAATTTATTTTTCCGTTGATCATTTCGAACAAGCCGGATGCCTTTGTGCATAAAAGGGCTGAGAACTTAAAAATCCCATCAATTACTTTTACGCGTGAAGAATTTTCGGAAGGGGCCAAAGTGATTGAAATACTGAAGGAAAATAAGATTGATTGCATCGTTTTAGCCGGTTTTCTTCTGAAGATTTCCACTAATATTATTGAAAAATTTCCTGACAGAATCATCAATATCCATCCCGCTTTGTTGCCTAAATTTGGCGGTAAAGGAATGTATGGCGATAAAGTACATCAGGCTGTGGTTGATGCACACGAAACTGAATCGGGCATAACCGTTCATTTTGTGAACGAAAAATACGACGAAGGTAATATCATTTTTCAAGCCAAATGTCCGGTAACTGCCGATGATACAGCCGAAACTGTAGCCCACAAAGTACATGCGCTTGAATATGAACATTTCCCGAAGGTGATTGAAAGAATTTGGGGAAAGTAGAGACACAATGCTTTGCGTCTCTAGAATGTTGCGTGTATCAGGTTTTTGAGGGAGTCGATGCGCGCTGGTTTTGGAGTTGATGCGAAGCTCACAATTTATATGAAAAGTTGAAGAATTTGAGAGTTTGATGTTTTGACTTATTTTCTCAATTTCTCATTTTCATATTTTCTTAATTAAACAATGAAGTTTGTCATTAAATTTACGACATTTTTCGTATCTTTGTTGAAATAAATTTCAGTTTATGAAAACAACACTTAACGAGCCTGTTTCTGCCTATTCAATTGTTGACAATGATATTGTGTCCTTGATCAACACAGTGAGAAAGGGCATAAATTTCAGCAGTTTTCAAAATATTGCTCAGACAAGCAACTTCAATCTTCGGGATTGGTCGACGATTTTGCATTTGTCGGAACGAACCATGCAACGATACAAAAAGGAAAGTTTACCTTTCGAACCCTTACAATCGGAGAAAATATTACAAGTGGCACTTATTTTTCAGAAAGGTCAGGAAGTTTTCGGGAATACTGACAAATTCAACAAATGGTTAGACGAAGAAAATCAGGCCATTGGCAAAATGAAGCCCAAAGAATTATTGGATAACAGTTTTGGCATCAGGATGATTGAAGACGAATTAACCAAAATTGAATACGGCATATTGGCATGATTGTTTATCGATTATCCAAAACTAAATTTGCCGGCGATTTATCAGGAAAGGGTGCTGAAATTTCGGGAGGACGATGGAATAGCAAAGGAGTGGCAACCGTTTACACAAGCGAATCACGTGCATTGGCCACAACAGAAATTGCCGTACACTCCTCACTCGCCAACATTCCGTTGGATTACAACATTATCACCATCGAAATACCTGACAATTTTATATTTGAACCAAACCTATCCGATTTACCTGCCGATTGGTCAGATATTCCACCAAGATTGGCTTCACAACATTTTGGCGATCGGTTTATTCACGAAAATAGATATTTGGCCATGAAAATACCTTCAGCAGTGGTAGTTGGCGATTTTAACTTTATTATTAATCCTCATCATAAAGATATCAATCTTGTTAAAATTATCAGCATTTCACCTTTTTCGTTCGATAAACGGTTGTTTAAATAAAGATTGAATACCGAAAACAGTTCTACCTTTTTGCCTGAAATTTAAAAACCCGTTGTTTTTAATTACCTTTGCACTCCAAACTTTCAAATTTTCAAACTCAGTACAGACAAAGCTTGCCTTGTCTCTAACTTTTTAAACTTCATAAAATATGGCTCTTCAATGTGGAATCGTGGGTTTGCCCAATGTAGGAAAATCTACGCTTTTCAATTGTCTTTCGAATGCTAAAGCCCAGGCGGCTAACTTTCCGTTTTGTACTATCGAACCCAATGTAGGGGTAATTACTGTGCCCGACGAACGTCTCAACAAATTATCTGAATTGGTTCACCATCAACGAATTGTACCTACTACAGTTGAAATTGTTGACATTGCCGGACTTGTAAAAGGTGCCAGCAAAGGCGAAGGACTTGGAAATAAATTTTTGGCAAACATACGTGAAACAGATGCAATTTTACATGTAATTCGTTGTTTTGATAACGAAAATGTAGTGCATGTTGATGGTAGTGTAAATCCGGTGCGCGACAAAGAAATTATAGACACCGAACTTCAGTTGAAAGATTTGGAAACCATCGAAAGCCGTATAAGCAAAGTACAAAAACAGGCTCAAACCGGAGGAGATAAACAAGCCAAAGCGGTTTATGATATTTATTTGCAGTACAAAGAGGCTTTGCTTCAGGGAAAATCGGCCCGCACAGTAAAGCTTGATCCATTGGATCGTAAATTGGTGAAAGACCTTTATTTACTTACCGATAAGCCAGTTATGTATGTTTGCAATGTTGACGAAGCATCGGCTGTAGCCGGAAATGCTTATGTGGAAGCGTTGCGCGAATCGGTAAAAGAAGAAAATGCAGAGATTCTGATTGTGGCAGCTGCTACCGAAGCCGACATTGCCGAACTCGAAACGTATGAAGAGCGCCAAATGTTTTTGGAAGAAGTTGGATTAAAAGAATCGGGTGTTTCGCGTTTGATTCGTGCGGCATATCATTTGCTCGATTTGCAAACTTATTTCACTGCCGGAGTGCAGGAAGTTCGCGCCTGGACTTTCGAACGTGGCTGGAAAGCGCCTCAATGTGCTGGCGTTATTCATACCGATTTCGAAAAAGGATTTATACGTGCCGAAGTTATTAAATATAACGACTTCACTACATTGGGTTCCGAAGCCGCGTGTAAAGAATCCGGTAAAATGAATGTGGAAGGCAAAGAATATGTGGTGCAGGATGGCGACATTATGCATTTCAGATTTAATGTGTAACTTGTAGTAAAAGCAGAATTTTAATACGAATTTTCGAGTCAAAATTTATAAAATAAATCGTCACTAGAAAGAAATTTCTGCTGACGATTTTTTTATTGTCACACAACAACTCTTGAATATTGACATATTTATATTTAACAAAATAATTTTATAAAATAATTGAATTATTTTGTAAAATTTAATAAATTTGCTGCGTATTCGAATTTATTGAAAATCTTCAATTTTAAAATTATGTAATCTGCTGAATTCAAATCTTTATATACTAAAAGCACCTTTCTCTTATTAAAAATTAATTCACTCGTTTTTAAATCGGATAATTTTATGAATAATAAGTTAAAGTATAAAATTCTATTCCCATTCATTTTCCTGTTTTGGTGCAATAATCTTATCAACGGGCAGGAACTGGAGAATATAGGCAAACAGAAACCATTCAAAATTACCGGAGGCTTTGGTTTCAATTACACAACGACTAATTCGAACGATAGCAATCGCGTTCCGATGCCAGCCTATTGGGGAGCAAATCTGAATCTCAATTTGAGCATTTACGGCATAAGCATACCTGTTTCGGCCGTGTTGACCAACGGAAAAGTCAACCTGAATCATTCATTCAATCAGTTTGGTATAAGTCCGCATTACAAGTGGATAACACTTCATGCCGGTTACAGGCAGTTTAATTATTCTCCATTTACGGTTTCAGGACAGACTTTATTTGGTGGTGGATTAGAACTGAATCTACAAAAACTTCGGTTGGGATTTTTTGGCGGGAGGTTACGGAAAGCACTTCAGGTAGACTCCAGTATGATGTATCAACAAGACATTCCGGGATCGTACCCGATGAATATCACCACCGAAAACGGCACAAATTACTACTCGGCGCAGCCTGCATTTTCGCGCATGGCCTGGGGCGCGAAAGTCGGTTTTGGGAAAGAATCAAATTTTGTCGATTTTATTTTCTTCAGAGGATACGATGATGTGAAAAGTATTACCAACGAAAATGGATCACTGAATTTAAAACCTGAAGAAAATGTGGTATTGGGAATCAATATTTTTCAACGGTTTTTCAAGCACATCACTTTTGGATTAAACGGTGCTGCAAGTATTTACACCTACGATACGAATGTTGATATTGTCGATCTTGAAATTCCATTTATCGACATGATTAATAAAATTATTCCTGTTCGTTCCACCACTCAAATTCAATGGGCTGCTGAAACAAATTTTAACATCAGCTATCCGAATTTCAGCATGTTAACTTCTTACAAAAGAGCACAGCCTTATTTCAGAAGCATGGGTATTAATTCATTTATGACCGATTTGAATCTGTTTAGTGTCCAACCTTCATGGAGTATTTTAAAACAAAAAATGAGATTCACCAACATGTTTCAGTTTCAAAGCGACAATTTAAACAAATACAAACAGCTAACTACCAAACGATTATTGCTAAATTCTTCTGTATCCTATCAGGTTTCAAATAATTTCGGCCTTGATTTTAATTACAACGGCAATTCTATTTCGCAACTAAAAGCAAATACTCAGACTGCCGATTCCATTCAATCTTCTCAAAAAAGCAATTCATTGACCATTTCGCCCCGATACATTTTCAGTACCGATGTCCTATCGGATATCGTTTTGTTCGTAGCAAGCGTTACCAACATGAAAAACAATCAGTTAAACGGTATTTCGAACGACATTAAAAACACGTATGCCACACTTAATAATACCTTTATTTTATTTAAAGGTGGTTGGAATATCAATACCGGTTTGAATTATAATAACGCAGTGACTTCGCAAAACGCATTGCAAAGCTATGGTTTTATCGCAGGATTAAGTAAATCGCTTTTTGAAAATTCATTCACATTATCGAATAACAATACAATTTTGTTTAACACACTTGATGGCGTGAGCAACGGAACGACTGTTTCAGTTGACTTAAACGGTGTTTTTAATTTTCTGAAAAGAAATACGATTAGTGTAGGGTTTAATTACCTGTTTTCGCCGGCCAACGGCATTTACAATCTGAACGATTTTCAACAAACCAGACTGATGCTTACTTATCAGTATAATTTTTAAAAAAAAACAACAAATCCAATGAAAAATCTACAATTTCTCAGAAAGTATTTAATAATAATACTTTCATTCATAGGTGCTTCATCGTTGTTTTCACAATTCAGCGTGAATTTAAATTTACTACCACCCTACTCTCCTTTTTATCGCGATTATATTGGTTATACCACCAATAATACCAAAACCATCGTTACTTTAACGTACATGAATCCAACGAGTAATGCTCCTGTCAGGGTTTTTCTCAGCGCATCATTACGTAAAGACGACAACAGCATTACGGCTCAGTTGAAGGAGAACTATCGGCCGGGAATCCCTATCATTTTATTGCCCAATATTCCGCAAACTTTAACCGGGGCCCAACTCCGGAATATTTTCGGGAATGGCACTACCAACGACCTCGAAATGACAGGAATAACCACGCAGGATGTAGTAACGAATCAAGCCATGCCAGAAGGCACCTACAACATTTGCATTAAACTGAAAGGGTATGATACCAATACATTACTTGCCGAAACTTGCCGCTCGATGTTCATTGCATACAGCGAACCACCACAGATCATTACACCCGTGAACAACATGACTGAGGTAGCAAAAAATCCTCAATATGTTAATGTTAGTTGGTCGCCTGTAACTCCATTTACACAAGGTATGAGCTATCGACTCAGAATGGTGAAATTACTTCCCGGTTTAAGCGCTTACGATGCCATCAATTACTCGACTCAGGTAGTGCTCGAAAAATCGAACATAAAAACAACCAATTTCCCACTTGATTTGTCCAGCGGAGTAAAACTCGACACCGGCTCCGTGTATGTTTTGCAAGTGACCGGAATAACACCTACGGCTTTTATAAAAAACGATGGAAAAAGCGAGCCTGTTCAGTTCATTTATAAAAACTTGTCGAAATTTAAACCCGATATTATAATTCCACAAAATAAAACTACCGATTTTACATTCTTAAATCCTAAACCAAACCTGAATAATATACCCGATACCTTAAAAGTAAGGAACGATTCGAGTTTACTCATTAATTGGTGTTGGATAAAACAAATAAATAAGGATACATCATTTATTAACGACAAAGAAATTATTGAAAATCTTGGTATTCAGCACTATGTATTGGATATAAAGAAACTAAAAAACAGCAAATCGAATCCAAATTCGAACCAGACATTTAACTTCAGTGAGTCATTTCAAAAAATTGACAGCACCGGAATGATTAAAAACTTTGTGCAATTGAATGATTCAGCTACTACAGTAGCTGGTTTCGAAGATGGTGCCACTTACAAAGCCACTTTGAGTTATTTTGATGCTAATAATAAACTTCTTGATAAAAAAACAAGTAACGATTTCGTTTTCCGGAAACTGAAAGATGCCATCCCCATGGTTCAGGTACCTGTGCAGGCTGTATTAAAATATGGCTTCAAAAATTTCCCCGAAATTTATCCGGTGATTAAAACCGAAATTACAGTGGAAGCGTATAAGGAACAGAATTCGAAATCGGCCGGAAATAAAAGAACCGGCTCAAAATTAAATTTATTCAGTGAATTACCGGCTGAAGACATTGGTTACACAAAACGAAAATTCGTCAAAATTGCTTCGAAAGTGGTAACAACCGATACATTAGGTAGAATCACCACGAAGATTCCGATACCCGAAATATTCTTCGATACCGATTCAATTTGTTACCGATTGAAAATCAATAATAAATATTATGTCGATAAGGATTTTAGCACTCTCACAATGCCGGCAATCAAAAAAGATGCACTCATTAATTTCGGTCAATTGATTGCAAAAACCTATGCTTATCAACTTAAACTGAATGTGAGCAAACAATTTACACAATATCGGATTAAAGGAGATGAAAGTGGTCTGACAGTTGAATTGGCAGAACCATCCGTTAATGATTTTCAAACTCATTATGTTGGAAAAGATACAATAGCTCCCGGGCTACCTGTAGTACTATACCGTGTAAACAAGAAAGGTAAAATACCTGAAATTCCTACATTTGAAGGGAATATAACTTCAAAATCGGTAGCATTGGGTTCAGAATACGCATCTAATAAGGACAATATTACAGTTGTTGCGCTCGGAGTCACAAAACTAGAAAAAGACAGCACTTATGTTACTTTCGAAAAACTGCTAAGTTCTTGTTCCGATGAGAAATATCAAATTCTTGCAATCAAAAATTTAAAAGAATGGTTGAATTTAAACGAAAAAATTGAAGACATTGACATTTCCTTTGAAATGAATAAAAAAATTGCCGATGCGATTTACAAAGCAACTCAAAGTGGTACAGGTACCAATTTTGTTGACTCTGCAAAATTTATTGCTGAACCCGAACCTTTTCATCTCCCATTCCCAGCGAATGTAAATAGTGAAGATGTATATTACCGAACTGCAAAAGCTAATTATAGTATTATTTCGTGCAAACCACCCACATCCATACTTCGGGGGCGATTATTTTATACCTGGAAATCAGATCCTAATTTGGTGAAGCGACCATTAGCAAATACCCATTTCAAAGTTATGGTGGACTATGTCGATGGTGGATCAATAGGTAAAAATACATCAATTGGATCAGTTTGTTACACCAACCCGGGTCTTGCAAAAGCAACCGGTCATTCGTGCCAATCTACTTTTAAAGCAGATAATTCGGATGAGCCTATAGTTATTAACGATCAATATGCTACAATGGCAGAGGGTATGACTGACAACTTAGGAAATTTCAAAATTGAAGTAGTCAATATCAATAAAAAAGGCAGTCTGGGTTCAGGAACTTTAAACTCTGAGTCGAGCAATAGTAAACCTCCGGTGACAGGAAAAACCCCGAAACAAGAACTGGAAGAATTATTAAAAGGTGGTCCGGTAATTAATACTGTCGATCAATCGGGTTTTTTAGGGCAGGAAAATGCTGGTCTTCAGGGCTCTTTGAATGGAAATAATTTAAAAGTCGGATTTGATGCCGGATTAAATTCGTATGAAGTGAGCGGGATAAAAAATAAGGGCGGTGTGCAGAGTGGTGGTTTTATGAATATGGAATTTGCTCCCATTGATGAGTACGGACACGGTCCGCAACCATCAACTCCTGTAGCTACTCCGAACGAAACGCTTTCGACTAATTCCTCAATCACAGATCTAAATAAATATACTGATTTTAGACGTACGTTTCGTATAGTTATCGACGGTGATGCTGCGCCTTATTATTATCCATCGGCCGAAGTAATTGAAATTCAACCTTTTGAAAATCAATCAACTCCGATTAACATTACTCATTTTGTTCGTGAATTCACTGTATTGGCCAAAACAGTTGATGCTGATGGTGGTGCGGCATTATCCGAAATGCAGGTTACACTTTTCAGAGGACCCGATAAACCCGAAAAACTGCCGTTAGGCGAAGGCGATGGAAAATATACCTATAAAGAACTGAATAGTCCCGTTTATGACAGTATAAATGCTCAGATCGAAACTGATGTCAAAGAATTTCAAAACAATTTTGACTATTCACAAAAGTTTGAACAACTCTGGCCTTCGCAAGGGGTGGAGGCCAAAGGATCAAGTTTTGGCAAGACTTTACCTTCTTTATTGCAATCTGAATTCGATAATTATTACGTCCAGGCATCGAGTTATGTAAATACCGGAACAAAATTTTACAAAGCCACGATTAATGAAATCCCTGTATTTGAGGATAAAACTACGAACTGGGCAAATCCTGAAATACCCATAAGGGAATTAATTATAAAACTTCAACCACTACCAAGCAGGGCTTTAGTAAGGGTAATGGATGGTGTTTCGAAAAAAAATCTGACTACCGACCAGAAAACCATAGCCATTTTTTCAAAATCAATTTTATTGACTTCCAATAACTTTAAAACACAACAAATAGATAAGTATGGTTACGCCGAAATGATTGCGTACAATAATACTGATTTTGGTAACATGATAAATTCAGGATCTGATTCAACAAAAATTTACTTTTTTGCTGTAGCCAATGGTTATAAATTTTCGACACAACAGGAAAAACACTCTTTTCTTAAATTTGGAAAACAAGCAACGCCTATTATTTCATTAATGCCAAAAGCACTTATCAAAGGTCGCATAATTAATGCCGATATGCCAACAAATAATTCAGGGAATAACTCAACGCAGATCAACTATAATTTATTGAATGGCGTACGTTGTTATCTGCAAGCCGATTCCGGAAAAATATTCGAAACTGACGATTTTGGCAATTTTGAAAATATTCCGATTGCTCCGAATGTTGGTACCCGTTTTAAAATTATCCCCAAAGATGTAGCTTGGTTCGATACAGCTTATGTACTTTCGGTGGCTGATGCAAAAAAACAGGAAATAAAAAAGGAAGAAATTATAGTTTGTATAGATCCTGACCTGGAAGGATTAATTCCGGAGTTTTTGCAAAATCGCCATAAAGATATAGAAGATATAAAAAAATATCTTGAAGAAG
>JAKLIM010000109.1 GCA_022709605.1 Bacteroidota bacterium
TTATTAGCTGCCAATTTGGATGTAGATGTTATCAATATTTGTACACCAAACGGATTTCATGCGGAATATGCAATTAAAGCAATGGAAAATAAAAAACATGTAGTTTTAGAAAAACCAATTGCTTTAAACAAAATTGATGCTGAAAATATTTTATTCAAATCGCTCGAAATGTCACGTCATGTGTTTTGTGTAATGCAAAACCGTTATTCACCACCATCAGTTTGGTTGAAGGAATTGGTTGATAATGAGCTATTAGGCGAAATATTTATTGTAAAACTCGATTGTTACTGGAATCGTGACGACCGGTATTATAAAAAAGGAAACTGGCACGGCGATTCGAAATTAGACGGTGGAACATTGTTTACCCAGTTCTCCCATTTTATTGACATTATGTATTGGCTTTTTGGTGATATCCAAAATATTCGTGGAAATTTTGCCGATTTTAATCATAAAGGACTCACTGATTTTGAGGATACAGGCGTGGTGACCTTCGATTTTATAAATGGAGGTATGGGTTGTTTGAATTATTCAACATCGGTTTGGGATACCAATCTCGAAAGCAGCATTACCATTATTGGTTCAAAAGGAACTGTAAAAGTTGCCGGACAATATATGAACGAGGTAGTTAAATGCCACGTAAAAGATTATACAATGCCCGAATTGGCACCTTCAAATCCGCCCAATGATTACGGTTTGTACAAAGGATCGGCTCAAAATCATCACTATGTGATTGAAAATGTGATTGAAAAACTTACCGACAAAGGAAATATCACTACAAACGTACTCGAAGGATTAAAAGTGGTTGATATTATTGAACGGATTTATGCCGTGCGTGATAAACAATGGAAAAAGAAAAAATAAAAAGTAATTCAGAAAAACAATGATTCAGCGTATTCAAACCCTATATTTATTATTCATCGTAATTCTCTCGTGTTTTACACTTTTTTTGCCGGTGGCCGGATTATATAATTCCTCCGAAGCATTAAAATACATAGTTGATTTTAAAGGCATTCAACTGATACAAACAACCGGAAACAAGTTTTTTGAAAATGTTTGGGCATTAACTGCTATTTCAGCAATCGTTCCCGTTATTGCATTGATTACCATATTTTTATATAAAAATCGTTCGTTGCAAATTCGGTTAATCATTTTCAATGTGGTTTTATTGGCCGGTTATTACGGTTTGTTGTTTATTTATTTGTGGATTGCCGGCGAGAAACTTCATGCCGATTGGTTTCTCGAAATCGTAACGGCTTTTCCGTTGGTGAACATAATACTTAGTTTTATGGCTATCAGGGCAATAGGAAAAGATATTGCACTTATAAAATCCTTAAACCGGATAAGATAAATCAGAAAGCGCTCCAAACCGGGGCGTTTTTTATTTGTGGTGAACAAATTACAGTTTAACAGCGTTTTTAAAAATAAAATAAAGTATGAAGCTAAATTTTGTTTTAATAATATTGTTCACAATTACACAAACAGCATGCAATCAAACCAGTAAACCAATGAAATATAATCAATTAACACCCGAAGAACAAGCCGTTATTTTAAATAAAGCAACTGAACGTCCTTATACCGGCGAATATGTCGACAACAAAACCGAAGGAACTTACGTTTGTAAACAATGCAATGCTGCGTTGTATTTGTCGAATGATAAATTTGACTCGCACTGCGGATGGCCTAGTTTCGATGACGAAATAAAGGGAGCTGTGAAACGGATTACAGATGCTGATGGCCGTCGTACAGAAATTGTTTGCTCAAACTGTGGAGGACATTTGGGGCATGTGTTTACAGGTGAGGGTTTTACTACCAAAAATACCCGGCATTGCGTTAATTCAATATCAATGAAATTTATACCAAATAAAAATAAAATGGAAAAAGCATATTTTGCATCGGGTTGCTTCTGGGGAACTGAGTATCACTTCATGAAAGCCAAAGGTGTGGTTGAAACTACCGTGGGTTACATGGGTGGAAAAACGGAAAATCCAACTTATAAAGAAGTTTGTACCGGACAGAGCGGTCATATCGAAACTACTGAAATTGAATATGATCCTGCTGTAACCACTTTTGAAGAATTATTGAAATTGTACTACGAAACACATAATTTTGAGCAGGTTGGCGGGCAGGGACCTGACATTGGGGAACAATATCAGTCGGTTGTATTTTTTGTGAACGAAGAACAAAAATTAATGACCGAAAAGTACATTCAAATTCTTAAGGATAAAGGATTTAAACCTGCTACTCAGTTGCGTAAAGCTCCCGAGTTTTGGGCTGCCGAAGATTATCATCAGGAATATTACGACCATAAAAACGGCACACCCTATTGTCATATTTACCGTAAGATTTTTTAATAAAATGTGTTGGTGAAATGAAATGAAGAGAAATAGAAAATTAGAAATTAAGAAATTAGAAATTAGGAAATTAGAAATTAAGAAATTAGAAATTGGGAAATTAGAAATTAAAATTGTAACATTTTTTTGATTTCATTTATTTGTAATTTTTTTCTTAATATCATGATAGAAAAATAAAAATTAAAAAAGGCAGAAATTCTCATTTGGAGATTTTCTGCCTTTTTTGATTTATCAATTTTTATTTTTGATTTTTTCTTGCCAGTCGTGCATGACTGTGTTTGCGTCCATAGAAAAAATAAATTAAAAACCCAACCAACATCCAACCAATTAATCGTAACCAGGTATCGGCAGGCAGCGAAGCCATTTGTGCCAAACAAACCATCGCTCCAAGAATGGGAACCAATGGTACCCATGGCGTACGGAAACCACGTGGAACATCGGGTTCTGACTTGCGTAAAATAATTATTCCGATGCAAACAATTACAAATGCGAGCAAAGTGCCAATAGATACAAGTTCGCCTAATAAACCGATTGGGAAAAGGCCTGCAAAAAATGCAGCGAAAAGTCCTGTAACAATGGTAGTTACATGTGGCGTTTTGAATTTCGAATGAGTTTTGGCAAAACTTTTCCATAATAAACCATCACTTGCCATGGTGAAAAAAATACGCGATTGACCCATTAATAATACTAAAACCACAGAACTTAAACCGGCTATTGCACCTATTTTAATGATTGGTCGAAGCCAGAATAAGCTTTGTCCGGCAGTATCAATCGCAACAGCAATGGGTGCTGAAACATTCAGATCTTTGTAATTTACAATTCCGGTTAAAACCAAACTTACAGCAATGTAAAGAATGGTGCAAACGGCTAACGAAACCAAAATGCCAATGGGCATGTCCCGTTTTGGATTAATTGCTTCCTGCGATGCGGTTGAAACGGCATCAAATCCGATGTATGCGAAAAAAACTACAGCAGCTCCCGTTAAAATTCCCGACCAACCAAATTGACCCGAAATTCCGGTATTTTCCGGTATAAAAGGTTGCCAGTTTTCAATTTGTATGTGCGAAATACCAAATCCGATAAATAAAAGTATAACTGTCACTTTAACTAATACAATTATATTATTAAACTTGGCTGATTCTTTTATGCCAATAATTAAAAGTGTTGTCATGATGCCTACAATGAACACGGCAGGAAAATTAATGATTGCGCCTGACGCATGCCAGCCTGTAGCATCGAAAATAAACGGACTTTGACAAATCGAAGCCGGTAAATGTATCCCAAAATCATTGAGAAAACTTACCACATAACCCGACCAACCTACTGCAACGGTTGCAGATCCAAAAAGGTATTCGAGTATTAAATCCCAGCCGATTATCCAGGCAATAAATTCACCCATGGTGGCATAACCATAGGTATAGGCACTTCCGGCAACAGGTATCATCGACGAAAATTCGGCGTAACACAATCCGGCCAACATACATCCGGTGGCTGAAATAACAAACGAAAGTGCTATGGCCGGTCCGGCATGATTGGCAGCTGCGGTGCCTGTGAGTACAAATATTCCAGCGCCGATGACACACCCTATACCTAATAAAACCAGATTCATGGCATTCAAATGCCGTTTTAATGCATTGTGATTACCATCGGCCTGTTCTTCGAGCTCAGACAATGTTTTGCGAATAAATAAGTCTTTTATCATAAAATTTATTTCTGTTTTTTATCTTTTTCAAAACCAAATTGAAATTATTTCAAGGTGTTTTATGTCAAATGCATTGAATTTTAACAGATAAAATGCTATTTGATTAATAAGCCTGCAAAGAAAGCAATTTTTTTTTGGTTTGCGGGAAGATTTTTTGAAATTAGTTCATAACCATTCGTTTGATTTGTATCAAATAATTGTAATTCATTTAATTATGGTTAAAAATTATTTTATAAATCGTTGAAGTGTAATAGGTTTGAAATCGCGAGTTCAATTTATTTCTAATTCGGTTTTACTTCAAAATGGTTCATTTAATATAATTCAATCCATATACCTTATGTTTCAGTTTTAATTCATAAAAAACAATGCTTCATTCGTATCGTTAATTTAATGTATTTTTGTACTTTTGTATTTCTGATAAAAAAATGATAAATCCTTAAACTAAGTAAGTGTCAGATATTCATATAATTAATAAAAATTTAACTGTACATCATATATTTTTCATGCGAAATAAACTTCATATATTTCTGGTTTTTACAATACTTCATTTCTTTGGAATTGTTTCGGCTCAAATAAACCGTCCCCGATTAGTAATTGGAATTATGGTTGATGGTTTGAAACAAAAGCACATTGATGAATTATGGAACACCTTCGACGACAATGGCTTCAAGCGATTAATTAAAGACGGTGCCAATTTCAGAAATATGCAGTACAACATTGTTTCAGCAGGAAACGCATCCGATGTTGCTAATGTAATGACCGGCAGTATTCCTTTTTACAATGGCATTACCGGAAATTTAAATTTCGATCGCAAAACCGGAAATGTTCAATCCATACTACAGGATGAAAACCAGATTGGGATAGGAACTTTACAAACTTTATCGGCTCACAACCTGCAAAGTTCAACAGTTGCTGATGAATTGAAGCTGGCATATCCTGAAAAATCAAAAACATACGCAATAGCTATACATCCTGAAAATGCGATTATGCTTGGTGGACATACGGCCAATGGCGTAAGTTGGATTGATGATATTAATTTGAAATGGATTACAACGGGTTATTTCACCGAAGGATTATCC
Source organism: Bacteroidota bacterium (assembly GCA_022709605.1). Classification (GTDB taxonomy): domain Bacteria; phylum Bacteroidota; class Bacteroidia; order Bacteroidales; family Paludibacteraceae; genus Paludibacter. The sequence goes on from JAKLIM010000109.1 coordinate 5,133, forward strand.
AGATCGGCTGATGAAATGAACGTAAATGGTGAATTTAAAAATATAGCGTCCCGCAAATGGGAACCGATGTATCCTTTGCGTTCCTACTGGTCGAGTAAAATGTTGGGCACAAAAGCAACCGATTTTAACTATAATCCAACCGATAAAAGAACAAAAAGATCGCTTGAAACATTGTTAAATACTTCACCTTCGGCCAATACATTGATTGCTGAACTTGGGTTGAAAATTTTGACAAATGAAAATCTTGGAGCCGATAACTATCCGGATATGTTGATGTTACAGTTTACGGTTCGCACGCCGAAAGAGAAATTAAATTCATTAATTTCGACCGAAAAAGAAGATATGTATATCCGGCTCGACAGAGAAATTCAAAATTTAATGTACAAAGTGAATCAAAAACTCGGTATCGAAAATGTGCTTTATTTTATGTTTTCGAACCAAACCGATGCTTATTCGCCCATTGAACTCGGAGAAAATAAAATACCTGCCGGGTATTTTAGTGCTAATCGATCCATGGCATTGCTAAACAGTTATTTAATGGCATTGTACGGTCAGGAAAAATGGGTAGACAGTTATTTTGGTAAAAATATTTACCTCAATAAATCAAAAATTGAGGAGCGAAAATTGAATTTCAGGGAAGTACAACGAGTTGTTTGCGACTTTATGCTCGACTTTGAAGGTGTTCAGGCTGCGTATATTCCATCGGATTTAATTACAATGGGTGGAAACGATAATTCCGAAAAAGTCAGAATCAGAAATTCAATTCATAAAAATAATGTGGGCGATGTAATTGTAAGTTTAATGCCCGGCTGGCTCGAATTGGACGAAAAATATGGCTTTATTGGCGAGTCAGGAGCTGTGATGACCCATATGCCTTTTTATATGTACGGTTGCAAAATTAAACCTCAGGTTGTAGATAAATCCTATCTTACAATTGATATTGCACCCACTTTATCACGAATATTAAATATTCCTTTTCCGAATGCCAGCATTGGAAAAGTAATGGAAGAAATTGTTAATCAATAAAATAACTTAATGTCACGACCTTTTGTTCCTGACTTTTTACAACAATAAAATGAAATATAATTTTGACGAAATAATTGACCGGAAAAATACTGATGCAGTTAAAGTGGAGCGTTGTAAAGCGCTTTTTGGAACTGAAAATGTTTTACCACTTTGGGTGGCTGATATGGATTTCAAAACGCCCGATTTTATTTTAGAATCCATAAAAAAGCGACTCGAGCATCCGGTTTTGGGCTATTCCATGCCACCACGCAATATGTTGCCGCTGTTTATTCAATGGGTAAACGCCCATCATCAATGGGAATTGAAAAGAGAATGGGTGGGATTTGTGCCCGGAATTGTTCCTGCCTTATCATTTGCTGTTCAGAGTCTTACAAGTGTAGGCGATGAAATTATTGTTCAACCACCGGTGTATTATCCATTTTTTAATGTGGTGAAAAATAATTATCGTACATTAATAAATAATACGCTGATAGATGATGGCGAAAAATTTGTAATGGATTTTGATGACCTGGAAAGTAAAATTACACCCCATACTAAATTGTTTATTTTATGTAATCCACATAATCCGGGCGGTAGAGTTTGGACAAAAGTTGAACTTGAAAAATTGGCAGAAATTTGTGAAAAGCATCAGGTAACAGTTATTTCCGACGAGATTCATGCGGACATGGTTTTGCCCGGAAATACAAAGCACACTCCGTTTGCATCAATTTCGGAGTGGACTGCTGATAATACCGTAACTTTTATGGCACCCAGCAAAGTATTTAATATGCCGGGTTTGATTAGTTCTTCGTATATTGTTAAAAATGAACTGCTTCGTAATAAATTTGTAGAGTTTCTTGAAGCTTCCGAAATGAATGCCGGCAATATTTTTGCTTATCAAGCTACAGTTGCCTGTTACGAAAACGGTGAAAGCTGGCGACTTCAAATGCTTGATTATGTGAAAAATAACGTTGATTTTATAACTGAATATCTGAAAAATAATATTCCACAAATTAAACCGATGATTCCGGAAGCTTCGTTTCTTTTATGGCTCGATTGCAAGGGATTAGGCATGGAAACCGATGAGTTATTCAACTTTTTTGTTCACAAAGCAGGATTGGGTTTAAATAAGGGAACAATATTCGGTCCCGGTGGTGAAAATCATTTGAGAATGAATGTGGCTTGTTCACGCAAAATACTCGAACAGGCAATGGCACAATTGAAGAATGCGATTGATGAATTGAAATAGAATATGGAAGTAAAAATTGAATCATCGTGGAAAAATGTTTTACAAACTGAATTTGACAAAGATTACTTTGTTCAACTTACTGAGTTTGTCAGAAAAGAATATCAAACAACGACTATTTTTCCACCGGCGCCTTTTATTTTTAATGCTTTCAATACCTGTGCGTTTGATAAAGTTAAAGTAGTAATTATTGGTCAGGACCCATATCACGGTCAGGGTCAGGCGCATGGATTGTGTTTTTCAGTGAACGATGGAGTTGATTTTCCTCCGTCGCTCATTAATATTTTCAAAGAAATTGACCGTGATTTAGCAATTCCAATGCCTTTGTCAGGAAATCTGACCCGTTGGGCTGAACAGGGAGTTTTGCTGCTGAATGCTACTTTGACCGTAAAAGCACATCAGGCAGGTTCGCATCAAGGTAAAGGGTGGGAAATTTTTACCGATTCAGTCATTCGAATTTTAGCCGAAAAGAAGGAAAACCTGGTTTTTATGCTCTGGGGAAATTACGCGCAACAAAAAGGAGCCGTCATAAATCAGCATAAGCATTTGGTTTTAAAATCGGTTCATCCTTCACCCTTATCTGCTTACCGCGGATTTATAGGTTGCGGACATTTTTCGGCTGCTAATAAATACTTAATACAAAAGGATTTAATTCCGGTTAGTTGGTGAATATTAATTTTGATAAAAAATAAATGGGAAAAAATAATTTCCTGCAAAATATAAATCATTTGTTATTATGAAAAAATTTAGTCAATGGATCTTAAAATCAATGGGATGGCAGGCAATAGTGAGTGTAGAAGAGCCCATAAAAAGTGTAATTTGTGTAGCACCACATACCAGTAATTGGGATTTTTTTATCGGTAAATTCACTTATTGGGCATTGGGTCGACAATCCAGTTTTTTAATGAAAAAGTCCTGGTTTTTCTTTCCACTGGGAAATTTTCTGCGTTCGATGGGCGGCGTTCCCATTGATCGATCGAAACGCATGTCGGTAACTCAACAGATGGTTGAAGAATTTAATAAACGCGATTCTTTCCATTTGGCCATCACGCCCGAAGGTACGCGTAGCTTAGTTTCGAAATGGAAAATGGGTTTTTATTACATTGCTATCGAAGCCAAAGTTCCCATTCAACTGGCGTATATCGATTTTAAAAAGAAGGAAATGGGCATTAAAGCAATATTAAACCCCACCGGAGATGAAGAAGCAGATATGGCCATAATACGAGCATATTATCAAGGAGTTACTGCCCGGTTTCCGGAAAAATTTTTCGTATAAAAAAACGTAATTTAATCTCATTAATATTGCTGAAGAGATTTTTTCTCAATTTTCAAATTCTCAAATTTTCAAATTTCACTAAAAATTATTGATGAAAATCAACGATAATTTTATAACCTGATATCTACTTATTTTTTTTATTAACCTTAAAAATAATTACAATGAAAAAGCGTATTTACTTCATTATTGCCCTGGTTTTGGTTTTGGCACTTTCTTACGGATTGTATTATATTAGTACAATAGCTCCGATAGTTACAGGATATGCCGCAAAAAATCTTGCCTCCGGTATATTTGTAGCCAACCGCTCGCAAGAAAGTATTGAAAAAACCGATCTGAATTTTTCTTTTATCAAATTTAACAACAATTCTGTCGATTACGAAAAGAAAGAAGTTATCAGTCGGTTTTTATGGTTCAAATCAAAAGCAGTTTATATTGATGGATTTGGATGTACATTAGTTCGCGAATTTGATGAGAAAATCATCCTGAATCGTCGTTACACCAAAGTACCGCTACCCACCTTCGATCCTTTGACGGTAGCCTGGCCAGCGGGCGATTTAATTAAAGATACCATTCCAAAAGACATAAACGTAGCAAAATTAAATGAAGTTCTGACCCGTTCTTTTAGCGACGAACCGGGCTCAAAAGGCACTTTTGCTGTGGCTGTTGCTTACAAAAATCAATTAATTTCTGAAAAATACCGCGAAGGTTTTTCAAGTAAAAACCTGTTTCTTAGTTGGTCGATGGCCAAAAGTTTTACGAACGCACTGATTGGTATTTTAGTGAAAAAAGGGAGAATTGATATCAATAAACCCATTGACATAGGTGCCTGGCAGAAAGACAAGCGTTCTGAAATTACATGGGCCGACCTGATGCACATGAACAGTGGTCTTGAATGGAATGAGAATTACGGAAATTTGTCGGATGTTACTGTTATGCTTCATAAAACAGCTGATATGGCCCAATTTACGTACGAAAAGCCGTTAATTCACCAACGGGATTCATTTTGGCAATATTCTTCGGGTTCAACCAATATAGCAAGCTGGTTGATTCGTCAGGAAATAGCCAACGAAAGAGATTATTATGCATTCCCGCGTCGCGAATTGTTTAATCCAATCGGTATGCGAAGTGCAATTTGGGAAACAGATGCTTCGGGAAATTTTGTAGGTTCATCCTATATTTATGCAACCATGCGCGATTATGTTCGTTTTGGTTTATTGTATTTAAATGATGGAAAATGGCTTGGAAATCAGTTGCTTCCGGAAGGTTGGGTCGATTTTAGTGTTCAACCTGCCAATGGGTCAGACGGTAAATATGGCGCATTCTTTTGGTTGAATCAATCGGGTGATTATCCTGATGTACCACGCGATATGTTTATG
>JAKLIM010000011.1 GCA_022709605.1 Bacteroidota bacterium
ATCAGTAGTCGATGCAGGTTATGCTTCAAAAGCTCAGACTAAAACCAAAGATAAAACCGGTGTTGTCAGTCATGTTAATACTGAATTAGCTGCTTTAAAACTACGTTGGTGGCTTTCATTTGCATTTCTATTGCCTTTGTTGTATATCGCCATGGGTCACATGGCGGGTTTTCCTCTCCCCAAAATTCTGCACGAAAATATCTTTGTGTTTTCGTTTACACAATTTTTACTGGTGTTGCCAATTGCAATTATTAACAAGAATTATTTCCTGAATGGCTTTAAAATGCTTTTCAGGTCACCCAACATGGATTCGCTTATCGCCATAGGTTCTTCGGCATCCATACTTTACGGTATTTATATTATTTACCGCATGGCAGCAACTATGAACGGAGATATGGAGAGCGGATTGATGAACGAATTGTATTTCGAATCGGGTGCAACAATTCTAACCCTTGTAACGCTGGGTAAATACCTCGAAGCCATTTCGAAAAGCAAGACCACCAATGCATTAAGTCGGTTGGTTAACCTTGCTCCCAAAACCGCTTTTGTGCTGCGCAATAATACAGAATCCGAAATTGCTGTTGAAGATGTAATTGCCAACGACATAGTTATTGTTAAATCGGGTCAACGCATTCCGGTTGATGGGATAATCGTTTCAGGTTACGGAAATATAGATGAATCGGCCATCACGGGCGAAAGTTTGCCGGTTTTCAAACAAATGGGCGAAAATGTATTCTCGGCAACCATTAATAATACAGGATATTTTACGTTCAGAGCTACCAAAGTTGGCGACGATACCACACTGGCTCAAATCATTCGATTGGTGGAAGAAGCTTCGGCCTCCAAAGCTCCGATATCCAAACTTGCCGATAAAATAAGCAGTATTTTTGTGCCAACAGTTATTGGCATTGCGGTGCTTTCAACTGCAATATGGCTTATTGCCGGTTACTCTTTCGACTTTGCCCTTTCAATTGGCATTGCCGTGCTTGTTATCTCCTGCCCTTGTGCATTGGGTTTGGCAACTCCGGTGGCAATTATGGTGGGAACGGGCAAAGGTGCCGAAAACGGAATTCTCATCAAATCGGCTGAGGCACTTGAATCCACAGCAAAAGTTGATACTGTAGTCTTCGACAAAACCGGCACGTTGACGTATGGAAAACCCAAAGTGACAGACATTTTTAGTGTTACAGATAGTACCGAAAATGAATTGTTGAAAATTGCTGCCATGCTCGAAGTTTCATCGGAGCATCTGTTTGCTGATGCCATTCTTTCCGAAGCAAATATGCGCAACATAGTTGTGAAACCGGCCGAAAATTTTGAAGTTTTTCCGGGAAAAGGTGTGGCGGGAATCATTGGTGGCAAGAAATATCTAATTGGCAATCTGCAACTCATCAACGATTTCAATATTAAAAATGCAGAGGCAAATGCTGTTGCTGCTAAATGGGCTGCCACTGGAAAAACACCTTTATACCTTGCTGAGGAAAAAACCATGATTGGACTTATTGTCGTAACCGATGTGCTGAAAGAGTCAAGCAAATTAGCTGTTGATGAATTATATAAATCAGGGTTGGACGTGATTATGCTTACCGGCGATCATGCCGAAACAGCTAAATACATTCAGCAGCAAGCGGGCATTAAAACAGTCATTTCGGAAGTTTTGCCCGGCGATAAAGACAACGAAATAAAGCGGTTACAGGACGGAGGAAAATTTGTGGCCATGGTGGGCGATGGAATTAATGATGCACCTGCTTTGACCCGTGCCAATATTGGAATAGCCATTGGGAGCGGTACAGATATTGCCATCGACTCAGCCGACATAGTTCTTATGCACAGCGATTTACGCGATGTGGTAACAGCCATCAGATTAAGCAAAAAAGTTATGCTCAATATAAAAGAGAATCTTTTCTGGGCATTTTTCTACAATATTATCGGCATTCCATTGGCAGCGGGTGTATTTTACAGTATGTGGGAATTGAAACTCAACCCCATGTTTGCAGCAGCAGCCATGAGCTTAAGTTCGGTAACTGTAGTTCTCAATGCATTGCGGATCAATAATTTTAAACCGTTATCAATCAATAACAATACGAATAATAACAATCAAAATAAAATTCAAATGAAACAAAAAACAATCATCGTGGAAGGCATGAGTTGCGGACATTGTTCGGCCCGTGTGGAAAAAGCATTGAATGCAATGGAAGGCGTAGAAGCCAAAGTAGATTTAGCAGCCAAAACAGCCACTGTAACCCTATCGAAAGAAGTAAATGATGCCGATTTGAAAAAATCGGTGGAAGATGCAGGTTATGAAGTAAGTGAAATTAAAGATTAAACAGCATTATCGAAGTCTCATCAGTGCTATCTAAACTCAATTTAAAAAATTGAGTTTTTTTTATTTTGGTAAAACAAAATTAAAATTGATTGTGTTAGAAGTGAAATTTGTAATCTGTATAAATGTATAATTTATACATACTTATTTATCTTTAATTTTTTAAAATATAAAAGTTATGAGAAAAATTTACATCATCTTCCTGATCGTTTTAACAACTTCAAATTGTTTTGCACAATGGAGTCAGACAAATAATGGTATTGCAAATTTAAGTCTGGGAGCTACTTTGCTCGGATATTCTGATTCTCATTTATTTTCGGGTGCTGCCGGTAAAATGTATAAAACAAATGACAATGGAAATAACTGGTCGGAAATTCAACCTCCGGTTACCGGAAATATTCCGGAATGCGGATACAATTTCAGCAACAAATATTTTGCAGGATTAAACGCCTCAACCGATTGCATATTTTATTCCGAAGATAATGGAACGAGTTGGAAGTCTGTTTCAGGTGGTCCAACCACAACTGTTGTTAGAGGTTTCATCGGCCTGTCCGAAAACATATTTGCATACACTTCCAGTAAAGGCGTATATAAATCGACCGACGGCGGATTAAACTGGAGTGCTGCAAATGCAGGGTTAACGAACCTAAATGTAATTTACATGACAACACTGAATTCGAAAATATATGCAGGAACCATTGGAGGAGGAGTTTTTATTTCAACTGATACCGGAGTAAATTGGACGCAATCGAACAGTGGAATAGCAAGTAGCGATTTAAACACAACTTTTATTTGGCAATTAGGCACAAAGTTATATTATGTTGATCAGGGTGGTGGTTCGTATGTAAGTGTTAACGATGGGAATTCATGGACATCTTGGGTGAAACCGGCAATGTATGGATTAAGTCCGGTGGAAATCTCGCGCCACAAAGGTAATTTATATGTAAAAAGCAGGCACTATGCGGCCGGACTAAAAGACAGTGTTTATATGACAGGCAACGAAGGTGTAAACTGGAAAAATATAACAGATAATCTCCCTTTAAATCTGAATTGGAGTCGGATAACCGAGTTTAACGGTAATGTATTTGTAGCATTCAATATGATGTCGCCCAACCTCGGAATTTACCGGAAATCATTAACCACAAGTATATCATATAATACCAAGCCAGAATTAATTAAAATATATCCGAATCCATTTGTTGATAAAATAACATTTAACAACACCGGAAATCAAAGAATCATAAAGATATCCATTCGCGACATACAGGGTAAAACAATACTGACAGAAAGCAACTTAAACGAAAACTTTCTATATTCAGGTGATATTAAAAATGGGGTATATTTTGCAGAGATAATGCTTGAGAACAAGCAAAAAATACATCAAAAACTTATCAAAGTAAGCGAGTATTGATTCTTACTCCCTTCCGCTGCCGCACGATTACATCGTGTGGCAAACAAATCTGTTAAATCGATATTTTTTTCATTTCTTATAAAATTTTTGAAGGTAAAAAGTATCTACTTTATTAAAAGAAACAAATTGAATCAATCCTATATTGGCCGCAAACCAAAGGGTATTATCAATTGATATTACATCATTATATGTAATATTATTGGGTAAAGTAAGTTTATCTTTTTTATACTTGTATTTTTTTTCATAAGAACCTATTAACATCGTATCTACTCCATATTCCGCATAACATTCCCAATTAAGATTAATATTATTTCTGGTTTCAAATTTAATCAAAGAATTCCACCATAAAATTTTTTCTTCTTTTTTTGAACCTCCACTTTTATATTCACATATCAATGTATCATTTAAAATGTAATTTGAATGCATTATTTTTTTCCAATAATATGAATAACGACATTCCCATCCATCTTCAATAAACTTTCCATTACGAGTACTATTCCAATCATTTGTAAGGTATATACTATCAGTTTTTGAACCCTGAAAATTGGAATATAACCACGAATTATTTGAATTAGTATAATTACTGAAATAGTTATCAATTATAGGTAAAGGTGGAAAATCGTCATAGCAATTACATTCATTTTCTAAACAACCTGTTAGTGCGATTATTAGTATTATCGAAAAACATATTTTGTTTGCGAATTGTGATTGTTTTTTCATTTTTGATAAAATTTCAGGAATGAAAATATTTAATTTATTTTACGGAATTTCAACAGAATCGAAAAATGCGTCTTTATATGTTGTTGGCAAAGGAACACCTTGAATTGGAGGCCTCCGCTGCCGCACGAATTCTATGTGTGGCAAACCAAGTTTGTATTTTTTTCATTTCTACTTCCCACGCGATACAATCGCACGAGAGCGGCGGTTTTTCCCCTGCCACTTTCGCAACAGGGGAAATCCATTTTTACTTCACAGGCTCATTTTCTACCGTCGGTGCATCTTTTCCACCACCTTCTTGTAAACGATATTTTTTGCGGAGTTCGTCCATTTTGTTGAACAAGGCAATAATGGTATCGTTTGGTGTAAAGTTGGCAGCCTGCTCTATGGCCGTGCAGAATTGCAGATATGCGGCTATAGCGGCTGGCTTCAGATAGCTTGCTGCTTCGGTACGCACTGAATATTCAGTGTTTCGGCTTTTGAATTTGGTGTCGAAAGCTGTATTCTTTGCTTCGAGCGATACAAACAACGAGTCGATGTCGAGTGTCTTAGCAGCATCTATCAAATCCGGACGTGCTTTGTATTTGGTCAACATTTCGGCCACAACACCGGATTCAATATCCTGTGCCAATCTGGCGATATTCCAATAAGGCGCCAGAAAAAGTTGGAGAGTTGACGATGCTGCTTTTTTGGCGTCATCGCTACTTTTCAGATACGAACCGGTTACACGTTTAATTTCAGCAATGTCGGTGTCGCGTTCTTTGTCCAACACTTTTACATCAACCGTGAAACTGCTTTTTTGATTTTTGTTCATCGTTTCTACCAAACTCAGAACCACTGTTTCGAGATAAGTAAGCGCAGCAGTGGGTATAGACCCAAGGTCCGACACAACTGGTTTTGCTAACTCGATATTGGATTTGTTCAACGAATAAATACCGTTGATGGGAAGTTTTGCCACGTAAAGTGGCGAGAATGCATAATTTTCCATAATAAAACAAATTTATAAATTAATACTAAAGTGAGATTTCTTTGATTAAAATGCTGATACAGAGAGCGATTTAGTTTCCTGACGCCAATGCGTCGCTGTTTCATGCTTCAGAAATTTTCAAAAGGGCTGTGCGGCTCTGTTTTGTGCTTCAGAAATTTTCAGAAGGGCTATGCGTCCCTGTTTTGTGCTTCAGAAATTTTCAGAAGGTCCATGCGTCCCTGTTTCATGCTTCAGAAATTTTCAGAAGGGCTGTGCGGCTCTGTTTTGTGCTTCTGAAAATTTCAGAGGCATAAAACACCATAATTTCGGAATTTTAAAATTTTTCTGACCGTTCGACAGCTACTTTTTAGCTGTTCTAACATTCTATTATGCGTTGTACCATTCGCCAATGTTCAATTATAAAAAAGAAGTGAGAATTGTATTATTTCAATGAACGTGGAACAAAGATAAAAATTATTTTTTGAAATATAAATGATTTTCAATAAGATTTTTTTGACAAATAAAATATTTAATTGGAGAAGTAGTTTATACCCTATTCTACCAACATTTTCTCAATGTCCTTTGTTAACTCCCTGTTTGCCTTTCGATTCTGCTTTTTGGCACTTTTGTACGAACCGAAAATATTGGCGGTGTAAAAACTCAATGCAACTGATCCTGAAATAATGCTTCCCACGTTGAGGCCTTTGTCTTTGATCAGTCGATAGCTTAGCCACGACAACGACCCGACGGTTATAAATGCAAAAATGCCGTCCTTCCATTGCCCGGTATATACTTTACCGGCTCCGGGAACGATACCCGAAAGCAACCCGGCAGCATAAGGATTTTTGTATTTCAGTTGCGTTCCCTTCAACGATATATTGTACAAATCGTTAATTTTAAGTGCTTTATCATTCGATTGTAAATACGCTTCGGAGCAAGTTTTTGCCTCCTGCCATTTATTTTGCATAAGCAAAGTCCCCACTTCAAATTCGGTTTTAGCGGGTTGAAGTATGGTTTTGTTTTCGAGCAAAAAGCGGTAACTATCCTGGTATTGTTGGTCGAGAAAAAGGATTCTGAAATTTTCGATGGCAAAATCCTCCGGGCATTCGGTAGTACAATCGGGAAACATCTTATTTAGATGCAATTTCGCATTCACTAAATCATCCATTAACCGGTACGACTGTACCAACCTCAGTTTTGCCAGGGTATCGTTGGGTTGTAAATAGCTGATTCTTTGATATTCGATGGCCGACAACTGATATTCTTTTCGCGCAAAAAGATGGTCGGCATATTTCAGCGAATTGGTATAACTCATCAGATCCTGAGCCCAAAGGTTCGACGACACAATGAACAGTAAAAACGGAACAAATAGCAGTTTTTTAGGGCGCATCGTAATATTTCTGTGTAAGGTTATTGTACTTGTAATTATGCTCATCGGCCAATAAATGGCATCTCAGTAACCTGTCGAGGCCATCAATAAAGCCAAGGACGACTCCTTTTTTCCTGATGGTTTCCATCATATACACCGAGCAGGTTGGACTAAACACACAGACATCCACATCCTGCGAGGAGAAAAATTTTTTATACCCCAAAAAGGAAGCAGATAGCAACAACGGTATTTCGGCATCAGACTCCAGTACGTGCTCGTGAAAGTTCGTATTGTTTTGCTTCACTTCCATGAGCGCATTCAGATGTTCATTTGGGCGAAATAATGCAAGAATATCATTGACCAGATCATTCCGGTGGACGCTGCGTTTCTCTTTTGCAAATTGATGGGCATGCAATAACCCTCCGGTGTAATACCTCGAAAGTACGGGTACAATAAAAACGGAAAGCGCCGGCACATTGATCCCAACATAAGCCAGTCCGGCCAACAGAAGAATCGAATTAAGTCCACTGAAATAATTTCCGGTGTACATTTGACCCGAACCCGGCACAAGTGCGCTCATCACTGTTGCCAATGCCGGACTTGGTCGTGAAATTGTGGTTCGGTTTTCGACCAATTGCGCTAAGGCCGTCATTGTAACGCTGTCGGTGGGCGAAACAGCACTTTTAAATGCTTGAAAAGCTTGTTCGTATTGCTCTAACCCGTAATGCGAAACTCCTTTGTAAAAGTTCTTTTTCAACCCTGAATTGCTGAATGAATCTGTTTTCAGTTCATTAAGTTTCAATATTGCATATCCATAATTCTTCTCAAGAATAGAACAGAGAATCTTTTGCAATTTACCTTCAACTTTAAAACTGTCGGTGGCTGCATAATAAATGGCTGAATCACAAAACGATTTTGCCGCGCTAAAATTCTCTAATCCAATGTAACAATTTGCAATTTTGGTACTTAATGCCTGTTTTTTTTCATTTTCTGAAAAGAAGAAAGCCCGTTGATATTCATTTAAAGCGAAACTGTAATTGTGCTCCACGTAAAGAGAATCGCCGAAATTGATGACTTCGTCAATATTTTGAGCCGACAATTTTGGAATTATCAATAGCAACAATATGAAACTATACTTCGTGCGGAACTTATTTTTCAAAGTAATTTTTTTTAATGTGTTATTCAGATGTATCACAAAGCAATGACCTGAATGGGAGTACAATTATAAATAGAAAAGGGAATAAATACTTATTCCCTTTTCTGATAAAAAAGTTCAATATTAAAACCTGTACGATAATGTGAGATTACTTATTTTAGGTCCTTGTTTCGATAACTGATCGGTGGTTACATTGAATTTAAAGTTATTCAATAATGACATGTTTTTGTTATAAACAATTTCATTATGGTCAGTTAATGAGCCGATTAAATAGCCAATTCCTGCTCCAACAACAGTTTCAACAATCGTACCCATCAAATAACTCGCAGTAGAGGTTTCAGCGCCGTATATATCAACACCTTTCATTCCATTGCTTATTCCATAAATAAGATTTACAGCCAAACAACCACCTCCACAACCCATCGCCCATTTTCCGGCACTACCTTTTTTTGCTTCAATCAACGAAACTTCCGACAATTGATAAGTCTTCATTTCGTTACCTGATTTAAAGGTAACTGACTCATCACTGATGACCGCTTTACTTCCTTTTTCAATAAGTCCGTTTCTCAACGAAACTTTTACCTTATTATACGATTGTGCGTTGATCACACTTACGCAACTTAAAACTGCTAATAAAATGAACAATACTCTCTTCATAGCGATAATTTTTTTAAATGTTTTTTTTATATTAATTTGTTTTTGTTGAACTTCATTTTTTAACATTTTGGCGGTGCAAATATATGAAATTATTTTTAATCAAAGGAAATTGAAACCAATGTATTTTTAAAAAATAAAATACTTTAAAGTGAATAAAAGTAGCGCCTGCCACTGCGAAAATTAGTAAAGCGATTTCAATAAAACCCTGGTAAAATACATTTAATTGAAAGTAACGATTTTGTAATTTCGTTTCAACTTCATTGTAATCTTTTGTAAGTTCCTTTGTATTACAATAATTAACTGCAAATTGAAATGAATCTTACACAATTACTTTTACTTATGTCAATTATTTCACTACCCTGTTTTGCTCAAAAATCGGACCATTTATTTACAGAAAATAACAAATTGAAGGTGCTGAGTTGGAATATTTATATGCTGCCATACATCAGCTTGTTCAATGACAATTACAACCGCGCAAATGCAATAGCAGATGAATTGGACAATTCGGAGTATCACATATTGGTTTTTCAGGAAGCATTCAGTACTAAATGCCGGAAATTACTGGCCAGGCGATTACTTAAAAACTATCCGTATCAGTACGGACCTGCCAATAAAAACATTACACCACTAAAAACAAACAGCGGATTGTGGGTGGTCAGTAAAATTCCGCTGGAGAATCTCGGCGAAATACAGTTTACCGGTGCTAAAGGTTTCGATGCTATTGCGCGAAAAGGTGCTGTACTTTTTCAGGGTGTTTTTCAGGGTGCTACATTTCAATTACTTACCACACACCTGCAAGCCGAAAATGCTGACGATTTGCGTAGTAGTCAATGCCACGAAATTAAAGATCAATTGCTGAATCCATATTATCGCCAAAACATTCCACAGTTAATTTGTGGTGATTTTAATATCGAAATGGACGACAAACATCATTACGACAAAATGTTACTGACATTGGATGCTAAAAATGGAGAATTGAGTGGCAATGTGAAAGTTACCTACGATGAGCTGAATAATAATTTAGCCCGACTTACAACGGGACGTAGCCGTACAATTGATTATGTGTTGGTACGAAACTCGGAACTTATCCATACCATCGAACGTAAGGTTCAAACATTTTTAGCCAAAGTGGGTGGTATCGAAACCAATCTTTCGGATCATTATGCCATGGAATTCAGTGTAAATTTTGGTCAGAATTTTGATAATTCTACAGCTCAACTGAATTTTAAATAAATAACTTTATAATCACAACATAAAAAAGGAGTTTCATGTTTTTTGAAACTCCTTTTTAATTTTGAAGTATATGATTATCCGCATAATGTCCAATTTAATGTAATTCGAGTTGGGTCTCGCGATTTTTAATCGCGGTTTTAAAAATCCGCGATTAAAAATCGCGAGACCCACTTCAGCTCACTTTAATCCAGCGGATAAAAACAGGAGGTAGTTTTGCGGATAATCATTTAGAAATATTATTACATCAAATCCACGATGGAAATAGATGCTGCACTTTTGTATCAGCAAGTCGCTGGTATAAGTTGAGCAGCTTTTCACGAATTCTTTCTTTATCGAATTGACTGATTAATGTGGCAGAAATTTTTAAACCCTGGGCATAAAATGCTTTGTCATTTATCAATCGGTTGGTAATTTCAATAAATTCAGCAGTATTTTTTGCACTCAGATAATCATTGTCGTACAACGATTTATATTCCGCAATATCCCTGAAAACAACCGGCATGCCACAAGCCGCAGCTTCGATAGGTGCAAGCGGACAATTTTCCTGATACGATGTAAAAAGCATAAGGTCGGCAGCAGCATAAATCAATGGCATAAGGTCAAGACTTAACATGCCTGTAAACTGAATGTTAGGACTCGCATTTTCGATGCGGGTATCGATGCGCGCAATTCCTTCGGTCATCATTTTAAACGGTCGGCCGCCTGCCCATACAAATTTAGCGTTTGGAATTTCCAGAGCAACGTCCATAAAATCCTCAACTCCCTTTCGTGCCTGTAGTTGACCTACGCCCAAAACCACAAAATCTTTATCCGATAAACCCAGCATTTCCCGTCCCTGTTTTCTCATTGCCGGCGTACGTTTCCATTTATCAATATTAATCGGATTGAAAATGCGAACGATTTCGGTTTTTGCACCGGTTTGTTTAATTGCTTCTTCCACCATGGGCGAAATGGCAATGCACACATCGGCATAAGAATACACTTGTTTGAGATACCATTTCACAAATGGCATAAAAAGCGGCCACAAAGGCAAAGAGCCTTTTATAGAATCGGGGATAACATGAACAGTGTGTACGCGTCGGTTTTTGTATCCGATGCCTTTGAAAAAGTAATACAAACCGTAAGTGTGGCAGTGAAAAACTTCACCTTCACCTTCGTTATTTATCACTACTTCTACATCGTTATTCGATTTCAATAAGTCAACATGGTCGATAAAGGCGGTATGAACTCCGTTACCTTTAACCATATACATGGTTTCGGAAGCTACATGTATTTTCATTTAATAAGAATTTTACCTCTAATCCGTCAGCTGAAGGAGGAATAGAGATTGGTTTGTAATATATATAATCATCTCCTTGAGTGTATTAAATTTTATGATTTTCCGCATAATGTTCAAATTATTGTATTTCGAGTTGGGTCTCGCGATTTTTAATCGCGGAATTTTAAAACCGCGATTAAAAATCGCGAGACCCATTTCAGCACACTTTAATCCGGCGGACAAAAACAGGAGGTAGTTTTGCGGATAATCATTTAAATTTTTATTTTTGGTCATGGATGTTTCTTTATTTCTCTCATATTTATGTTCGTACTAAAAATTTTCTCACCAAAATAAAAGCGATTATTCCAATGATTAAAATGCCTGAAATCAGCGTGATATAAAATTCAAGATCTGACGCATCTCTTTTTGTCAAAAAATCCCAGTAAGGCCCGATAAGAAAACCTACCATAACATAAGCAAAAGCCCAAATAGTGGAAGTAATAATGAGTATTGTGCCGTATTTTTTGGGTGGTAATTGAAATAAACCGGCAATTACCGCAACATAACCCCTTACAAATGGAGTAAGTCGGCCCACAAAAATGCTCGATTGCCCCTGTGTTTTTACGCGTTCGGATACTTTTTCTATTTTTTTTGTTGGAAAAGGAATCCATTTGGGGATATGTGAAAAAATATAATTTCCGAAAAAATAAAAAACTGTGTATAGCACCGATCCTGCTAAAAAATCGGCTACAAGTGCTACGATAATTATTATCGGAAAATAGATCACGCCCATAAATGCAAGATAGCCTGAAAAAAGCAAAACCAGTTCGTTCGGAATTGGGCTCGGAAACCCGATTTCCTGGAGAAATATTAATAAAAATATTGCTAAATAACCATATTGCGATATAGTTGAAGTAATTTCTGTTGGCATAAATTATTAACTTAGTTTCTAAGTTAAGGAATAAAATTATAGTGTTGAAAATTGCGAAATTCATTATTTCAGGGCAAAAATAAATCTGAAGTGTTATGAAAATATTTCATTTGTTTTACAATAATGTTCCCGGACTTCAATTTTCGGTTTTTTGAATTTAACATCAGATAAAATATTCAATTGGCTAATTATTTGGATATTATCATAATGCCATCTTCATTTTTTTGACTTAAAATTGTAATGTTATCACCGTTCCTTTGCATAAAATTAAGTAACAATGCAAAAACAGAAATTTTATCAAACTGTTATAATTTCGGATGTACACCTGGGAACAGAGCATTCAAAGACTCGTCAGCTGGCCGATTTCCTCCGCACCGTTAACTGCGAAACCCTGATCCTCAACGGGGATATAATCGATGGTTGGCATCTACAAAAAGGCGGTAAAGGGAAATGGAAAAAGGAACATACCGACTTCTTCAAAATCATTATGAAGATGATGGAGAACTACAATACCAAAATAATTTATGTGCGAGGAAATCATGATGATTTTATCGATCATTTAGCACCTTTCGAATTTGCAAACGTCTCTATCGTAAAGGATTATATGTACGAAAACATGGGAAAACGTTACTACGTTGTTCATGGCGATATTTTCGACAATATTACTTCCAATATGGTTTGGCTGGCTAAGTTAGGCGATATTGGTTATACATTTTTGTTGTGGATCAACCGATTATATAATTTATACAGAGCTAAAAAGGGTTTGGAGTACTTTTCGTTATCGCAGTTAATTAAGCAAAAAGTGAAATCGGCTGTTTCGTACATTTCGAATTACGAAAACGAATTGGTTACCTTAGCCCGTGCGCGACATGCCGACGGTATTATTTGCGGACACATACATCAACCTGCCGACAAAATGATAGATGGGATACACTACTTAAATTCAGGTGATTGGGTTGAAACCATGTCGGCTCTGCTCGAAAACGAGGATGGAACATGGGAAGTTTATATGCACAAAGACATTATTCAGTCGTTCGAAGTTTTCGAGTTAAATCATTCAAACGCAAAACCCATGCGAGTGGCATTTATGAATAACTTTTTTAATTTATTTTTTTAGCCAATGAAGTATTTATTCGTAGTTCAGGGCGAGGGTAGAGGTCATTTTACGCAGGCATTGAGCCTAAAAAATATGCTCGAGCGTAATGGTCACGAAGTGGTGGCAGTAATGGTTGGTCGGAGCTCAAAACGAACCTTGCCGGATTTCTTTACAAAAAAGATAGGTACTGAAATTATTCAGTTTCGCAGTCCAAATTTTCTGCCAACTCCCAAAGGCAAAAGCTCATTTTTGTTGGTGAGTATTCTTTATAACTTATTTCTGCTTCCGGTTTATATTCAAAGTATAATAGCTATATATCAAACAATTAAAGATAAAAAACCCGATGTGGTTATGAATCTTTATGAATTGTTGTGTGGATTAACGTACGGTGTGTTGAGCCCGAAACCGCCAATGGTTAGTGTGGCGCATCAATATTATTTTCTTACTCCCGATTTTAAATATACAGGCAAAAAGAGAATTGAATTTGAATTGCTGAATTTTTATTCGCGCTTAACATCGCTTAATTCTACAAAAATACTTGCACTATCGTTTAGGCAAGAAATAAAACCCAATTATAATTCGAACATTGTAATTGTACCGCCTTTGCTTCGGCCCGAAGTTCTTCGTTTGAAACCTGTCAGTGGTAATTATATTCATGGATATATGCTTAACAGCGGGTTTGTTAATGATTTAACAGTCTGGAGTAACAGAAACAATAATGAGCGACTTCACTTTTTTTGGGATAAAAAAAATGTTTCAACCGTACAAAAGCTCACCGATTCGTTGGTAATGCACAATCTTGACGATACATTATTTCTGAAATATATGGCAGGATCAAAAGCGTACGCCACTACCGGAGGTTTCGAATCGGTGTGCGAAGCAATGTATTTGCAAAAGCCAGTACTTATGGTTCCGGCACATATTGAACAGGAATGTAATGTGATAGATGCATTGCGCACAGGTGCAGGCGTTACCAGTAATCGTTTTGAATTGGATTTGCTGTTGAATTTCATTCCAACATATAATCCCACGCAGGAATTTTATCTTTGGGTAAAATCAGCAGAATATTGTTTCGTGCATCATTTGACTCAAATAGAAACTGAACCTGACAATTTTTTTGTTACTATCTGATTTTTAATTTTTCGTTTTTGTCTTGCCCTTAAAAGCTGTCGCATATTTAAGCGGCAGCTTTTTTCTGAGTTTTAAGTAAATAATCGACTCTTGCAAGTTCTTTAACTAAAATGTAATATATTTGTAATGCTAAAGTATTTTCTTTGACCAACTAAAAATTTAGATTACAAATTTTTAAAATATCCTTTTTGATGAGCAAAATAAATAAAAAGAAGATACTGATTAACCGTGACATTAGTTGGATGTATTTCAACCGACGAATTCTGGATGAGGCATCGAATACTGAAAATCCATTAATTGAGCGACTTAAATTTGTTGCCATTTATTCAAATAATCTGGATGAGTTCTTTCGGGTTCGTGTAGCCACTTTGCGAAGGATGATTGAAATTGAAGAATCGGTAAAAGATGTAAAATCAAATTCTAATTCGATACTTAAAAGTGTATTGAAACTTAACGAAAAATACACACGCGATTTAGAAATTATTTTTGCGAACCTGATTGAAGAGCTTAAATCTGAAAATATCTATTTTGTTGACGAATCACAAGTTACAGATGGGCAGGCAGCATTTATCGAATCGTATTATAACGAAACATTAAAAAATTCGCTTTTCCCTATTTTGGTTTCGCGCATGGAAGAGGAGCCTATACTGAACGATAAAAGTATATATTTAGCCATTAAAATTTCGTCGTCGCTCGACATTTCTACCAGAAGAAAAAAAGAATACGCCCTGATACAAATTCCTTCGTCTGAAATTCCGCGTTTTGTTATTTTACCACCCGATGGTGATAAACAATGCGTAATTTTTATAGATGATATTATCAGATATTGTTTGCCAAAGATATTTAGTCCGCTTGATTACGACCAATTTGAAGCGTACACCATTAAATTTACGCGCGATTCGGAAATGGATTTCGATAATTCGGCCTATTATAGTACACTCGAAAAAGTATCGAAAGCTGTAAAAAGCCGTAAAACAGGTGTTCCTGTTAGGTTTGTGTTCGATAAAACTATTCCGGGCGGATTGCTGAGGTTTATTCAGAAATTACTAAAAATTGACAAGCGCGATGCCCATGTTGGTGGCAGCAGGTACCATAATCTGAAAGATTTTATTTCATTTCCGGTTACGAACAGACCCGATTTGAAATATCCGCCACAACCGCCACTGTCTGTTCCGGCATTCGACAATGCAAAAAGTATGATCCATCTTATTCGTGTGAAAGATCAATACCTTCATTATCCTTATCACAACTTCGATAATTTTATCCGATTGTTACGTGAAGCTGCCATTAGTCCAGATATTAAGTCCATTAAAATAAGCATTTACCGTTTGGCTAAAAACTCAAAAGTGATAAAGGCGCTTATTTGTGCGGCTATGAACGGGAAAAAAGTGACTGCAATTGTTGAACTTCTTGCTCGTTTCGACGAGTCGTCGAACATTAACTGGGCACAGAAAATGCAGGAAGCCGGAATCAAGGTGCTGTTTGGAGTCGAAGGATTGAAAGTACATTCAAAGTTAACGCTTATTACAGCCCGAAACCGCAGTATTGCATGTATTAGTACCGGCAATTTTCACGAAGGAACAGCAGCAATTTATACCGATTTTACACTGATGACGGCCAACTCGGCCATTGTTGACGAAGTTGAATCGGTTTTCGATTATATTGAGCATCCGTATCTAAATCCGGTTTTCAAAGAACTGATTGTGTCGCCAAATTATACCAGAAAAAAGATAATCGGCTTGATAAAAACTGAAATTGACAATGCAGAAAAGAATCGTCCTGCTTATATTTTAATGAAGGTAAATCATATAGTTGACGAGAAAATCATAAGCAAGTTGTATCAAGCATCAAAAGCAGGAGTCGAAATTAAACTTTTGGTCAGGGGGAATTGTTCTATAATTGCAGGTGTTAAAAACCAGAGTGAAAATATAGAAGTTTACGGAATAATTGATCGTTATCTGGAACATTCGCGCATTATGATTTTTGGCAATGGTGGCGATGAAAAGTACTTTATTGGCTCGGCCGATTTGATGGAACGAAATCTCGATCATCGTATCGAAGTGTATACTCCGGTGTATGATGCTGATATCAAAAAACAACTTCGCAGAACAATTGAATATGGTTTGAGAGATAATACCAAAGCCCGCATTGTAGATGGCAAAGGAAATAACGAATTGCATAAAACTGAATTCGAAGGGCATTTTAGTTCGCAGAAAGAATTATACAATTTCTACAAACAAAACATACAAACGACTACTACAGAAGACAATACAAACACTAATATAAATTAATAATGGATAGAATAAAATTTGGCGCAATTGACATTGGTTCTAATGCTGTTCGTCTGCTGATTATGAGCACATCGCCCAACGACCCTTCAGAGACATTCAGCAAAGAATTAATGGTGCGCATTCCACTGCGTTTAGGTCAGGAGACTTTTGTTTCCGGAAAAATTGATGATGATAAAAGGAAGCAACTTCTTCGGGTTATGAAGTCATTTAAGCATTTGATGAAAGTGTATGAAGTAGTCGACTACAGAGCTTGTGCAACAGCCGCTATGCGTGAATCGAAAAACGCTAAAGACATTGTAAAGGAGATAAAGAACGAAACTGATATAAAAATTGAAATTATCGACGGTCACGAGGAAGCTTTGATTATTTACGAAAGTCATTTTGCATATAACCTCAACGACCAGCAAAACTATCTGTTTGTAGATGTTGGTGGTGGTAGTACAGAGATAAGTTTAATAAACAATGGAGAATTAGTTCAATCTAATTCGTACAAAATTGGAACCGTGCGGTTATTGTTCGATAAGGTTGACAGCAGTGAATATGATAAACTACATGCTGATCTTGCTGAGTTGAAAGAACAATTCTTAATAAACGATATCATTGGTTCAGGCGGTAATATTATTAAGCTCAATACATTAGCTCAAGTTCGCAAAGACCGAAAATTATCCGTTACGGCATTAGAATCAATAAATGAAAAGTTAAATCAACTTACTGTCGACGAACGCATTGAAACTTATAAACTGAAACAGGACAGAGCAGATGTGATAACGCACGCAGCAGGTATATATATTGATGTAGCAAAATCGATAGGGGCAAGAAGTTTTATTGTACCCAAAATTGGTCTTATTGATGGGATAATTCACATGCTTTATATGAATTGGAAATCGAAGAAAAAGAATCAAAAACATGTTATTGTTTTGGAAAACGAGGACAATAAAGTGAAAACGTCAGAGATAGAATCTGAAGCATAAAGCAGAACTGAATATTCTACTATTTTAAAAACCGTTACGATTTATTCGTAGCGGTTTTTTTTTTGCACAAATGGTTTTTGTATTATTATTCAATAAACAAAAACCTGTATTTCAGTTTTCGCTGTTAGTTCATATCAATGAATATCTTGTTTGAGCACAATTACATTTGTAAGTATTTGTATTACAACAATATTAATGAAATAAGTCCTTAACAATAACTTCGTTTTTCTGAAATTTCACTGTAGCTTTTTCACAACAAAACGCGTCTAATTTTGCCTTCGATTTAGTTATTCACATAAAAAAATTTAAGGTAAATGAAAACAAGATTACTTAAGCCAGTAGCTTTGGCTCTGTTGCTTGGAAGTGCAAGTTTGGCTCAGCCAATCGCTGCGCAAAGTTATTTAACTGGTGATTTTCACCAACATACTACCTACACGGATGGTAGTTACACGATTGGGCACATGATGTCCAAAAATAATCAGTATGGCTTGCAGTGGTGGGCCAACAGCGAACACGGTGGCGGTTTTACAACCAATGCTCGTGTGACAGGTAAAGACAATAATAACACTATTGAGTATTGGGATAGTTATGTTCCGAATCCAATTATTGGAACGGTAAGCATGAGTGGTGGACATCAAAAAATGTGGCGTTGGCAAATGTTGCGCGACAGTTCTTTTACCGAAATTTTGAAAGCAAGATTACTTTATCCTGCTAAAACAATTATTCAGAGTTACGAAATGAATGTTCCGGGACATGAGCACGGTAGCATGGGACTTATCACAAATCAATTTACAGCTACACCAAACTGTAGCCCTATTGCTCAGTTCGAGTTTATGTTCGACAACAGCGATACAGACTTAACCGGTGGAGTTGCTCAGGGATGGACCAAAAGCACCTTGTCGGGTCATGCAAAGACTATCGAAGCATTGACATGGTTAAATGCAAACTACCCAACTACCAGTTATTTGGTTCCTGCACATCCCGAACGTAAACAACAAACATCAGGCGGTTATACCATTGCTTCGTTCCGCGATATGAACAATGCAGCGCCAACAGTTTGTTTTGGATTCGAAAGCATGCCCGGACATCAGAAAGATGGAGGACGTGGTGGATATTCGTCAAGCGCAGTTGGAGGTGGCACTTATGGAGGAACCGGATATTTTTCGGCCATTGTGGGTGGACTTTGGGATGCGCTTTTGTCCGAAGGTCGTAATTTCTGGTTGTTTGCCAATTCTGATTGTCACGATGAAGATGGCGATTTTTATCCGGGTGAATACCAGAAAAATTATACCTACACAAACGGAAAAACCGCTCAAAATATTGTTGATGGATTGCGTTCAGGTAATAATTGGGTTGTAGAAGGCGATTTAATAGATTCATTAATTTATAATATTGAAACTGTTGATCAAGCCAGAACAAAAGCGGTTATGGGTTCGAATTTGATAGTAAACAAAGGTAAATCAGTAAAAATTACCATTAAAGCCCGCGATCCACAAGGTGCTAACTACAACACCTACAGCAGTTACACCAATCCCGTTTTAGACCACATCGACATTATTAAAGGAAAAGTTACAGGAAAAATTGACCCGGCATCACCCAATTACAATGTACAAACTGTATCAACTACTTCGGTTATTGCCCGTTTCGATTCAGTTGGTGGAGTTACCGATACAAAAAATATCACAAGTCAAAAATGGAAAAGTTTAGGAAACGGATGGATAGAAATGTCTATGATTATTTCGAATGTAACTGATTCAGTTTATTTCCGTTTGCGTGGTTCAAATCAAGGTTTAAATGTTGCTAACCAAACTGATGCTGATGGAAATCCGCTTGCTGATGCATTGGTTGGTACAAATGATGCCGCAAAAGCATTTGCTGATCTTTGGTTTTATTCAAACCCTATATTTGTTTATACTACTCCTGTGAAAGTTGCTAAATTCCAGATTAAACAAGGTTCGGATGATTTGGAAGAAAGACTTGCTCCTGAAGCAGGACAAACCCAAACAAATACAGTTGGTTCGGTGGATTGGTCAAGTAGTGATTTGGAGTTAGGATGTGAAGGTAGCTCTAATGCATCACCTCAAATGATTGGATTACGTTTTCCCGAAATAAACCTACCCCAAAATAAAAGTATAAATAATGCATATATCGAATTTGAAATAGATGAAGCCACTAAGGTGGATCCATGCAACTTGGATATATGGTCTGAAAACAATGATAATCCGGCAACATTTTCAAATACTGCTTATTGTTTGACTTCACGTCCGAAATCGAGCGAGCTTGTAAATTGGGCAGTTCCAACCGGAACAGGCAATGTTATAGATCAAAAATTTAATTCTATAAGCATAACTTCTTTGGTTCAAGCGAATCTTAACAGAACAGGTTGGGCTGCCGGAAATGCTATGGCATTTTTTATAAAAGGTAGCGGACGTCGGGTAGTTGAAGCGTTTGAAGGCGAGCCTGCGGGTACTGCCGCTTTGGTTGTTGAGTACGAAATGAATGAAACGGATGTACGTGACATGCAAATTGCTGATTCGATTGCTTACAAGCTTGCATTAAAATCGGATTCAATTTTGGCTGTAACTAATACATTGGGTGAAGCAAGTTATACAATTCCAAGTTGGACAAATTTATTAATGGCAAAAAAATCTGTTTCAGCTGCTCCAACAGATGAAAGTATTACTGGTTTGCAAGTTGCGATTGACGAATTGACACCTGCTAATCAACCCTATAATGTAAGTCTTACATTTAACGGAAACCCAAGCTCAAATATCGGTGTTACGTGGTTTACAAATGAAGGCACAAACAATCAAATGATTGAGGTATATGAAGGATTCATTCCAAACCCTTCGGGAGCTCCAAAACAAAATACTCCTGCAGCAATTCCTGTCGAAAATGCTTTAGTTTCAGCATCATCTGCAACAACTGCAAATCTTGCAAATTTGAATTATAATGTTTCAGGCAATAGTTTAACTATGCTGGCTGGTATGGCATCAAACTCGAAGAAAACGTATAGAAGTAATAAGGTATTAGTCTCAGATTTGAATCCGAACACAACTTATTCGTACAGAGTTGGCGCACCGGGATCATGGAGCCAATTTGGCACATTCACTACAGCAAAAAGTAGTAAAGAACCATTCAGCTTTGTGTATTTTACCGACCCACAAGCTAATACGGTTGAGATGTTCGACATTTCGCAAAAAACAACACATGCTGCCGACGCAATGTATCCTTCTGCCAATTTTTGGTTGAGTTGTGGTGACTTAGTTGAAACTTCGGGAAGCACAAACTCAGAGTGGGAGTGGGAACGGTTTTTTGAAACACAAAAAGATATCTTTGCAAAAAAACCATTGGTAGCAGTAACCGGAAATCACGACAAGTCGGCAAACAAAAACTTTACATACCATTTCAATACTCAAAGTGTAGCTTTTGACCAAGCAAAATCAACTTCTCCGGGAAGTATTTACTCATTTGTTTATGGTGATGCATTATTCATGGCATTGAGCTACGAAGATTATAGTGTAGCCGGACAGCTTGATTCTATTGCCAATTGGATGAGAAGAACCGTTGCTGCCAATCCTGATACAAAATGGAGAATAGCATTTTATCACAAAGCTATGTACACAGGTTCAGGAAGTCACCAGAGTGATGGCGATGCTGTTACAGTACGTAATAAAATGGCACCGGTATTTGATGAATTAAAAATTGATTTGGCTTTACAAGGACACGACCATATTTACGAAGTTATGGGACCAATTAAAAACAAAGCTCTTGTATCAAATGCTGTTTCGAATCAAATTTCAGTTGCTTTTGATAGCCGCGCAAATTTAACAGGTAAACTAGGTGGTACTTTCGATGTGAAAAACGGAACTTTGTACTTCCTGAACAATTCTGCCGGTAAAAAGAAATACGAACCACGCTCACAAGCTCAAATGGCAGCTGTCGAAGCCGGATTAGGTATTACAAATTACTTCGGAATGTTTACAGGACGCTTTGGACAAACTGGTCGCCCAACATACAGTAACATTCGTGTAAGCACCGACTCAATCAATGTTGATACCTACGAAGTAAGCGATTTAGGTGAAGCCAGCGCTTTTGATAGCTTCAAAATTGTTAAATCACCAGATGCAACAACTTCAATATCAGAAACAAACAATGACAATGTTGGACTTTATCCCGTACCTGTTAAAGATTACGCTTTCGTAACCTTTAAAGATGCAGTAAAAGCAACCGTTGAAGTGTATTCAATAAGTGGCAGCTTGATTAAAACTGTAAAAATTGATGGCTCGAGTCAGATTGATCTGAGCAATTTGGCCAAAGGAAATTATACTTTAAAAGTAGTTTCAGGAAACAATAATTATGCTGTGAAATTTATTAAAGAATAATCATAACTTTTTCTAATAAACCAAAAGGCTGCTCATTCATCGGGCAGCCTTTGCTTTAAAGCCCTATTACATTATTAGTCACAAATTTGA
>JAKLIM010000110.1 GCA_022709605.1 Bacteroidota bacterium
TTCTTAAAAAAGGAACGGTTTTTTTATTTACTATAAAACTATAATAAATCCATTTTCTTACCTCTATTGCTTTCCTTATATTTTATTCTTCAGAAAATTTGTCTTTTTATGAAATGTATCATTTATGAATAATTACACAAAATTATTGTTAATATATGTGAAACTAATTTGTTTTACTATATTAAAAGCTAATTTTGTCTTCAGGTTTATCTGTGGGTTTTTATGTTAATAATGTTCAACACACTACCCTGGTGGATAACTACAATAATTCTGTAACATTATATAGATTGTAGTTTCTTTTTTAATACTTAAATTTCCATTCTTTTTTATATTGCCAATTGGCTCATCATATATTAGGATGAGTTCTTTGTTGTCAGAAAAAGGGGACGAGATAATGAAGGTTATATAATTTCTAACAATGTTTTATCTATTTTATAATCAATGCATTTAAACATTTACAAATTTAGATTTGGAATGGCAATGATGATGTTATTACTGTTCATCGTTGTCGATGTTAACGCGCAATTATCATCAAGTGCTACAACCAATATTAAGTCGAAGCGTGAAATTTCCGGTAGTGTAGTTGATGAGCGAAAAAACCCATTGCCGGGTGCAAATATAATTGGCGTGGAGACTAATTTGGCTACAGTAAGCGATATTGATGGAAAATTCACTTTAAATGTTCCGACAGGTAAAGATATTCTGTTTACGGTATCATTTGTGGGGATGAAAACCCGGCAAGTGATATTAAAAGAAGGTCAGAATGTACTCAACATTCAGTTGGAGCCTTCTGCTGTTGCCATGAATGAAGTAATGGTGGTTGGTGCTTATGGAACAGTTCAGAAAAGATCGGACATGGTGAGTTCGGCCTATCAGGTGAATGCCCAACAAATTGAAACACTACCCGCCGCCCGGATTGATAACCTCCTCGAAGGATTAGTACCCGGACTAAAAATAGATGTAAACACTGATGCGGCCAGTAGCACACGATCACGATTGAATACCCGCATCCGTGGAGAAGGCTCAATGTCGGCTTCAAACGAACCACTCTGGATTGTAGATGGAACTCCAATTTATACAGGCGATCGTACCAATATGATTCCAGGCATGAATACTTCGGTAAGCCCGCTTACTTACATTAACCCTGATGATATTGAAAGTTTGACGGTTTTGAAAGATGCTACAGCCACTTCTATTTACGGAGCTAACGGTGCCAATGGAGTGATACTTGTAACTACCAAAAAAGGGAAAGCCGGGAAAATGGTGGTAAACTTATCGCAACAAAATGGAGCATCTAAGATCAATCAGAGAACAAAATTCAAAGTTTTGAATGCTGAGGAATATTTAATGCTGGCTCGCGAATCGTATGTAAATTCCGGTCGCGATTTGAAATCATTCCCGTTTCAGGACAATGTGATGAACTCCTATACGACAACCAACACGGATTGGACTAAAATGTATTACGATATGGGTTCGTCCAATCAAACAAATCTTTCGTTGCGGGGCGGAAGCGATGCTGCAAGATATTTTATATCAGGCTCTTATTACAAAGGTAAATCAACAATCATCGGAAATTCACAGAAACGTTTTTCGGTTCGAGCCAATTTGGATATCGCTATGACTCCCAAATTGAACTTCAGATTTTATACTACAACATCATACAATTTAAATGAAATTTTCAACCCGAGCAATGATTATTACCAAATTCTACCAATTTATTCGCCCTACAACGAAGATGGAAATAGTTTCAGACTTTATAATACTACAGTTTCCGAATTAGATGTAAATAATAACCCTTTGTGGACGAAGTCTAAGTTTTTCAATTCGCTGGCCGAGAGAGAAGAAAATGATTATACCCAACGTACACTGGCCACGAACTCAAATATTGTGTTGGATTATAAGGTGTTTAAAGGGCTGGAATGGACATCGCAGTTTGGAGCAGATTTTCAGAGTGGATATGAGGATCAGTATTCTGCCCGTACAAACTGGTCGGGGATGTCGCTAACAACTGCAGAACCCATTGGTTATTCTACCCGAAGCAATGCAAATTTCTTAGTTTGGACGCTGATAGAAAGGTTAAACTACCGTTATACTTTCGGTGAAAACACTTTTGGAAGTTTAATTGGTATGGAAGCAAATTCAAAAGAAAACCGTTCGTCGAGTGCATCCGGTTCCGGTTTTGTGAACGATAAAATCAAAGAGGTGTCATATGCTATTGATAAAAGTGGCTCCAGCAGCCGTGGTTCTTCGCGTTCATTGTCTTATTTTCTGCAGGAAAGTTATTCTTACGGAGGCAGATATTACCTAACTGTAAATGGTCGTAGGGATGGGAATTCGGGCTTTGGAAGTGATTCGCAATGGGGAAATTTTGCTTCTGTAGGCGCATCATGGAATGTACATAATGAAGAATTTTTTAAAAATAAAAATATTAATGTGCTGAAATTTAAAGCATCGTTTGGATCCAATGGAAATTCCCGAATTGGTTCGCAGGAAGCACTTGGAATTTACTCTTACAGTTCGAGTGATAATTATATGGGCCAACCCGGTGGTACAATGTCAGGCAGTCCGAATAGTAAATTAAGTTGGGAAACCGCCTATATGACCAATGTGGGTTTACGACTTGAAATGTTTAAAAACCGACTGCAAATAGAGTTAGAAGGTTATCGAAAAAAAACAGTTAATTTGCTAAGCAATCTTGATGTATCGAGAACAACAGGCGACACCCGAAGTTATCGTAACTCAGGTGAAATGCTGAATCAGGGAATTGAGTTAACAGTAGATGCTTTAATTCTTGATAGTAAAAATTATGAATGGAACCTGCATTTAAATGCTTCGCACAATAAAAACAAATTGCTTGAACTGTACAATGGTATTGAAAAAGTTATGGGAAATTATATCTGGCGCGAAGGGTACGATATTAATACACTGTACTTAATTCGATGGGCAGGAGTAGATCCTCGTGATGGTGCACCGTTGTGGTACGATGCCCGTGGTAACCTTACTCGTTCGTATAGCGCCAATAATCGGGTAGCCTGGAAAAGTTCATCACCAATTTTAAGTGGTGGTATAACCAATAGTTTAAAGTATCATTCATTTTCTTTGCAAACACTATTTACTTATGTGATTGGTGGATATGCATTTAGTACGTTTGGTCGCAACGTTACTTCAGACGGATTGAATATTGGGTCCGACAATCAATCTGTAAATCAGTTGGACCGCTGGCAAAATCCGGGCGATATATCACTTTCGCCTAAACCCATCTGGAATACTTCCACAGGTTCGGTAATGAGTTCGACACGCCATGTATATAAAACAACGCATGTCAGATTCAAAAACATTTCATTGTCATACAATTTTCCGGCGGAGTTTATAAAACCAGTTGGACTAAGCACTTTAAATGTATTTGTAATTGCGGATAATATTGGCGTTTGGACACCACACGATAAGGCTTCAAGGAATTCATATAGTCAATCAATGAGTGGATATCCGATGGAGTCATCCATTTCTGCAGGTTTTAATTTGTCATTTTAATTTTAGATATAAAAATAAAGTCATGAAAATAATAAAAACTATCAGACATATTATCCTGGCATTGTCGGTTTTTATACTGAATGGATGTAGCAATTTTCTCGAAGTAGAAACTGTGGGACGTGTTACTATTCCAAATTTCTATTCTGATATGGACGGTATGCGTTCGGGACTTGCAGGAATGTACAGCGAAATGTACAATTACTATAGTTCGGAATTTTATAAATACCCCGAAATTGCAGGAAATATGGTTGATATAAAGGCGGTTTCGCAAGCAAGCGAACTGGTGGATCAATATAATTTCACTTCGGATCCGGAACAGGAAACCGGTGCAGTAGGTTATATTTGGCGAAAAATTTTGGTTGCAATGGCCAATGTAAATAACATGCTTTATTACCAACCGGACTTATTGATTAAATTTCCGGCTCATGCTGATGAATTAAATCAGATAAAAGCGCAAGCTTTATTTATGCGTGCACTATGCCATTTCGATTTGTGTCGTACTTACGCTCAGCCCTATAATTACTCTTCGGATGCATCACATTTGGGTGTTCCGGTTTTACTAAAAACTCCGGGACCTGACGACAATGTTTCCCGTGCCACTGTAAAACAAGTTTATGATCAAATAATTAAGGATTTACTTGAATCGGAAAAACTATTTGGTACTACAACAATGACTGATTCTTATCATATTTCCAAAAAAGCGACACAGGCATTATTATCGAGAGTATATATGTATATGGGCGATTGGGACAATTGTATTAAATATTCAACCGAAGTTATCAATTCATCTGAATTGGCTTATGGCAATGATTATCTTGCCATGTACAACAATTTGATTGCAGGTAAAGAAGCAATTTTCAGGTTGAATGGAAGCTTAAAAAGCGTAAAACTTGGCCAGTTTTATTCTTCTTCAACTCCGGCAGTGCTTGCTTCGGACACATTAATAAGCTTGTTTAAGGATACAACCGACATAAGGTTTGATTTATTTAAGCGAGACATTACAACTTCGTCCAAATATCTTACATTGAAATACAATATTAAAGTTTCATATACCACTACAACAGAACGATACGATCCTTTTATACTGCGTGTGAGTGAAATGTACCTGAATAGGGCCGAAGCTTATTTAAATAAAAATGAGTTACAAAATGCAGCTGATGATATAAAAGTAATCATCGCACGATCATTAAATAAAGCAATAAATGAAGTTGTGGTAAATTCAGGAAACAAGAGTGAACTTGCTCTTTTAATTGATACAGAACGGGTAAAGGAGTTGAGTTTTGAAGGGCATAATTTTTTCGATATCACCCGGAGAAAACAAGATCTGGTCAGAGGGAGAAGTACTTATTCGAATGTAAAAATGCTTACATACCCCAACGATTTATTTATTTTGCCAATCCCTCAAACCGAATTGAATGCAAATACCAACATGATTGGAAATCCAACGGTAAACAATTAATTTAAAAATTTGATATTAAAAATGAAACGATTTAAATATATAGTTCCGGTTTTATTAATGGTTTTAGGCTTCAGTTCGTGCGGTTTGGACGAAAACGAACCCTACGATCTGAAATTCATACACATCATGCTCGATGGAGCTTCATCCACCACGGTGAGTTATAAAGCTAAAACTATTGCCACATATTCGGTCTATCTGAGCTCGGCTAAATTTACCGAAAATGTGGAGCTTACTTACGAAATTGTTGTAGGTAATGGGTTAAAAGCCGGTGTGGATTACAACTTAATTACAACCGGCAATACATTGGTGTTCTTGCCGGGTATTTATGATATGCCCATACGCATTCAATGGTTGTCGAATCCGATCGATCCAACCAAAGATAATTCATTGAAAATAAAACTAATAAGCAACAATAAGGGCTATACAATCGGTTTGCCTGGTCCCGATAAACTACAAAGCGAATTTGTAATAACTAAAGTTCAATAATGCAAAAAACAATCCTGTTAATAACAATTTTTTTACTGTTGATATTTCACTTTCATATTGATGCAGCTACTTTAGCTCAACATCAACAACTTAAAAAGGGGAAATTGAGCAATGGTGTTACATATTATATTTATCCCAATCAATACCCAAAAGGCGAAGCAGTTTACCGATTGTTTATCAAATCCGGATCGGTATTCGAAACAGATGAACAGCAGGGTCTGGCACATTTTCTGGAACACATGGCCTTTAATGGCACCAAAAATTTTCCGGGAAATATGCTGATTCGTTTTCTGGAATCAAAAGGGGCAAAATTCGGCAAAGATCTGAATGCACATACTTCGTTCAACGAGACGGTTTATAAACTGCAGTTACCTTCGTCAGACCCCAAAATGGTGGACACAACACTTACAATTTTGGCCGATTGGGCTGATGGATTGATACTTGACAGTGCAGAAATAGAGTCGGAGAGGGGAGTGATTCTTTCCGAATGGCTTTCGAAAACCGGTCCCGAAAAGGACATAAACAACGCTTTGCTTATGGAATTGCTTAACGGTTCACATTTTTCCAAAAGAATTGTGATTGGCGACACTGCAGTTATTCGAAACTTTAATCATCAAACATTGCGGGATTATTATGAAAAATGGTATCATCCACAATTGATGGCTGTGGCTGTGGTGGGAGATGTAAATGTTTCGGAAATTGAAAAAATGATTCACCAGAAATTCGGGAAAATTAATAATTATCCTCGTGTAAAAGTAGCCTCTTACAGAATACCGGACTTCGAAAAAAATGAAGCAAAAGTTATGGCTCATCCTTCGTTGAAGAAAGTTGAATTGTCGATGATACAGCTGTTGCCATTGAATAAAGCTGTGCGTAAGGCTAAGGATTATCCGGCATATCTTGAGAGAACATTGCTGAATCGTTTAATGAAAGCACGTTTGAACGCAAATTCATTCAATAATAATTCATACAAAAATGGTAATGTTGGGATTTCCGATTTTTTGAATACTAAATCAGTATTTTTGGCTTCTACAGAACTTATTCCGGGAAAAATAAATGAAGGAATCGATACTTTTATGACGCATTTTGAACAAATGTATCGGTATGGTTTTTTGCCTGTGGAAATAGAGAAAGTGAAGAAAACATATCTCAGTCAGTTAAAAAGGCGTGCAACATCTTTGTCGCCTGTTGCATCTCAAAATATAATGGACGAAATATACAGCGATTTTTACAGAGGTAATCTTGTGATTACAAGTCAGGTAGAGTATAAACTACTGAAGAAGTATATCGACAAAGTTGATTCGGCTCAACTGATTCGTTTATTTAAAAAATCGTATCGGCCTCAAACAATACATTTTCAACTTTCTTCTTTCGATAAGGTTGGCTCTGAAATTCCTACAGAAAATGCTATAATAAGTCGGTTCAGAAATATCAGAACAAAACCAGTTGCAACATATCACAAAGTAATTAATGTGCCCGACAGCCTGCTTACAAAAATTCCTGTTGGTGGGAGCATTGTAGCCACAAATAATATTCCTGATATTGGTGCTTCAATTTATAAATTATCGAATGGTGTAACAGTTGTTTTCAAAAAATCAGTATCAGAGAAGGCACGAATATCACTTTCAGCGTTTCGAAAAGGTGGACTTTATGCGTTGGATCAGGCTGATTATGCAAGTGGCATTTTTGCCGGAAGTGTCGTATCGTTAAGTGGAGCGGGAGCATTTTCGCGCGATGCATTGTCATATTATCTTGCCGGAAATACGGCTTCTGTACGTTTTTTAGTCGAAAAAACACGTTCAGGATTGGTTGGAAGTGCCAATGCTCAGGATGCTGAAACTCTATTCCAATTACTGTATTTAAAATGGACAGAGCCCCGGCTTGATACTTTGGTGTTCGAACAAACCCGAAAAATGTCAATCGAAAGTTATCTTACGAAAAATAAAACGGAACAAACTCAATATTACGAAGATATGAACCGGGTGCTAAAAAAGGACGATTATACGACTGCAGAACTCACTGACACGCTGATACGTGACGATGTGAAAATTGAAAAATTGTTACCAATTTTCAACGAAAGTTTTGGTAAGGCCACAGATTACACTTTTGTGATTATTTCGGATACTACTTTTGAAGCGCTTGAACCTTATATTTTGAAATACATTGGAGGTTTACCTTCAGGAGTTCAAAAATCAGAATATCAATATGATGGAGGTAATTATAATACAACAAAAACCGTATTTGAACGAAAAGCAGGCGATTCACCCAAAGCTTCAGTAACACTTGTGTTTCAACAAACAAAATTACCCCTCGAATTTGACTTGTATAATCTGCAAAGCGAAATTCTTGCCAATGTGCTGAAAATGAAACTGACAAAATTGCTTCGTGAAGAAATGGGTATGGTGTACAGTGTTGGTGTAAACGCAAGTGCCACTATTCGTCCCGCTGTCTTATCACGTAATAGTATCTCATTCAGTTGTTTGCCCGAAAATGTTCAAATATTGATTGAAAAATCAAAAGAAATCATTTCAGAAATGAAGGCCAAACCCGAAGGTTTTGAGTCGGAACTAAATGATGTAAAAGCTAATTTAGTAAAGGAAATGCAATTGAATAAACAAAAGGATTCGTTTTGGAGTACTTATATCAGAAATTCTATATTTAACAACCAAACGAACTGGGACTTTGTAAAAAATTATGATTATACTGTAAAAGCCATCACCGGTAAGGAACTCGCTGATTTGCTAACGAATAATTATAATTTTGAGAGTCTTATACAGTGCGTTTTATTACCAAAACAAAACCAGGAAAATAAACCTGAACATAACAATCAGGTAAATTAAAAACCATAAATAAATTTTTATTATTAATTTCAAATTTAAAGTTGTATGAAAAAAAAGTTTTTTATTCTGCTGGCAATAGCTGGCTTGTTTGCTTCCTGTAAGGTTGACGAACCGGAAATCGTTTATGAATCAAAGTTTATCAGTTTTGGATTTTATGCCGAAGACAATAATGGTGTAATTTTTCAGGATTATGTAATTGACACAGTTAAAACAAATGCAATTGCTATCAATTTACCCGACGAAGTAGATAAAACTGCTCTTGTAGCACGTTTCACTACCTCAGTTAACGATGTTGTAACGGTAGGAACTGTAGCACAAGTTTCAAAAGTGACTGCAAATAACTTCAGTGCACCGGTTGATTATATTGTTACCGAGGGTACAAGTAATATAAAATACACAGTTACTATTGGTAAAGCTCCATCTTTTGTATGGTCTGCATTGCCGGCACTTACTACCGATTCAGCCGTATCTTCAATCATGAAAGTGAACAAGAGCAATGGTTTACCTTATTTTATGTACAAACAATACAGGACAACTTCAGCCGACCAAAAAGCAGCCATGATCAAATTTGAAAATAATGCATGGGTAAAAATGGGTGAAATTTCAGAAGGTCAGGTTGGTTCGTATTACGATTTGACATTTAGTAGCGATGGCAAACCTTATGTTTCTTATCTCGATTATTTGGCCACTGTTTCGCAAGCCAATTCAGTAAGCATGCACAATGGCACATCGTGGTCTTATGTAGGTGGAAGTAAAGGTGTTACGACTAATAAAGTATCGTACAATGCTTTGAGTTTTACAGCAGATAATAAATTGATGTTGTTCAGCACCATTGATAATACTACTGGTCCGTTAGCTCGTCGTGAATTGGGTGTTTCAACATTTGCTTCAAATGCCTGGACCATAAATCAGGCTATGGCAGGTCGTGCTGCAACAGATGTTACTTATTTACAACAAGCCCGACTTGTGAAAGATACACTTTACGTTGGTATTTTCAATGCAATTACTCCAAACTCTTACTCTTTGTATCAGTATGCCAACGGTGCATGGACAACCTTGCTTGATAAATGGAAAGATGATGCTTCAACTACCGGAAGTGTTAGAGATTTTGATTTGGAAGTTGATGCAAAAGGTCGCGTTTATTTGGCTATCGTCGATAATAGCAGCGATGGAGCAACTTTAAAACAAAGAGTTGTGCAGTACAATAAAAAATCAAAAACTGTAAGCGCACTCGGATCACCAATTTCGGCAACCACCGGTGGATTGTTCGATTTCGATTTAGCTGTTTCGCCTTTCGGAGTGCCATATATGATGTATCGTAACGAAAGTAAATATCCAACAGTAAGTTATTTCGACGACGAAACTCAAACATGGATCGAATCGAAAGTGTTTGAAACCAGTGACGAACCTACCGGAATGAACATCGATTTTGCTTCAAACGGAGTGGCATTTGCAAGCTACGTAAAAAACAGAAAATTGATTACTTACAAATTCTCAGCTCCACAATAATATTTTTTATCAATTTTTATTCCATACGGATTATTATGGAATAAGGAGGGATAATGGTTTTAAAGATTTATTAATCACTTTATTAAAGGAATGCCCCAATATATGGCATAATATATTTGTGCATAATTTTTTATTTGGCTATTTGTCTTTCTACGGTGAGGATTCAGATGATGATTTAATATGTTATATACA
>JAKLIM010000111.1 GCA_022709605.1 Bacteroidota bacterium
AAGGTACACAAATTCCAGCTCACTTACTTGACATTGGTGTAGGACGTTTTCCGGTAAAATCTAAAACAGAAGCAACAGATGTGGTAAATAAAACCATTGGCTACATGCGAAACACCCGAAAAGGGAACTGGAAAAATCAATTATGTTTTCTGGCCGATGATGGTGATGGGGCATTGCACATGAAACAAGCTGATAGTACAGCTGCATCAGTTGGCAGGCTTTATCCTTCGTACCAACTTAATAAAATATACCTCGACGCATATCAACAACAAATTTCGGCAAGCGGCGAAACATATCCGGTAGCACGAAATCAGTTTTTAAATTTATTGCATTCAGGCTTATTTTTGCTTGACTACACGGGTCATGCAGGATACACAGGCTGGACAAATGAATTAATTTTGAATACAGCCGATATTAAAGAATTATCGAATCAAAATTTACCGATTTGGGTCGCAGCAACCTGTGATTTTCTCCAATTCGACAGAGAAATAGTTTCGGCAGGCGAACATGTTATTTTAAATCCTGTTGGTGGTGGTATTGGAATTTTATCAGCCGCAAGACCAGTTTATGCATCTCAGAATTTCACCATTAATAAACTTGTTTGCGAAAACCTGTTTAAAAACAAAAATGGTGTAATGTACGGTGTAGGCGATGTAATTGCTAAAGCGAAAAACAATGTAGGTACTGAAATTAATAAACTTTCGTATGTTTACATGGGCGATCCCGCGGTACAGTTAGCATATCCAACTGATTATAAAATTATTACCAGTAAAATTAATCAAAGTACAACTTTTGGAAATGACACACTCAGATCCATGTCGATAGGTACAGTTCAGGGTTATATTGCCGACGATAACGGGAATAAAGTAACCGGATTTAATGGAATTTTACATGGCGTGGTTTACGATAAAGCTCAACGAATCACCACATTGAATAACCATAAAGATGGAACTCTTACATTTTCCGATAGACCCAATAAATTATTTTCGGGTAAAACGGATGTAAAAAACGGTGAGTTTTCACTTTCGTTTATGCTTCCTAAAGACATTAAATATAATTACGGCGGTGGTCGGATTAACTTCTATGCAAACGACACTGAAAACGGTAATGAAGCACAGGGAAATTTCGAAAACTTTATTATCGGAGGAACGAATAATCAAGTTGTATATGAAACTGAAGGACCGCAAATTACAATGTATTTGAATTCACCTAATTTTGTAACTGGCGATAAAGTAAATGAAAAGCCTTTGTTTGTTGCAAATTTAACTGACATCAACGGCATTAACCGCGTTGGAAGTGGTATAGGTCACGACATGCTATTAACAATTGACGAGGATCCAACCAAATCATATTTACTAAACGATTATTTCGAATCGGTTGTCAACGATTTTACGACCGGGACTGTAAAATATAAACTTCCTGAAATTGAAGAAGGTAAACACATACTTATGTTCCGTGCCTGGGATCTATTGAACAATTCATCTTCTCAAACCATTGAATTTGAAGTAGTAAAAGGATTAACACCCGAAATTTTTTCAATTTCGAATTATCCAAATCCTGCAAGAATGAATACCCGTATCGTTGTAAATCATGATAGACCTGAAACAATACTGAATACGAACGTTGAAATATACGATTTAGCCGGTAGAAAAATATGGTCTATTTCGCAATCGACTGCTGATAATATTGAATGGGATTTAAATACTTCAGATGGTAAAAAGGTAAAACCCGGAGTTTATTTGTATCGCGTCACCATAAAATTTAATGAAACGGAAGTATATTCAAAAATTAATAAAATGTTAGTAATTGAATAATAATATTTAAAATTCAAATCCATCTTTTATAAACTTATTTAAAAATAGTAATTTTGAAGTCAAAATTTAAATTTCTTAAAATGAAAAAAATCTTTTTTATAGTTACAGTTATTCTATCAAGTTCTTTGATTGGTAATGCTCAGGAAAAAAACAATCCGATTATCACTGCAGTACCATCGTTAACAATTGCCCCTGATGCCAGAGCCGGAGGTATGGGTGATATTGGTGCAGCCAGTTCACCTGATGTAAATTCACAATACTGGAATCCTGCAAAATATGTTTTCATGGAAAGCAATGCCGGATTTTCATTGTCATATACTCCCTGGTTGCGTCAGCTTGTAACCGATATTGATTTGGCTTATCTTGCCGGTTATTATAAATTTAGCGACAACTCAGCGGTGAGTATGTCTATGCGTTATTTTTCGTTGGGTGATATCACTTTGATGGATCAGTTAGGTGAACCACAAGGGTCAACACATCCAAACGAACTGGCTGTAGATGGAGCTTTTTCGCAAAAATTATCCGAAAATTTATCTGCATCCGTTGCACTCAGATTTATTTATTCTGATTTAAACAATGGAATGAATCTTTCGGGTGGAACCGAAATGTATCCGGGAATTTCGGTAGCTGGTGATGTATCATCTTACTATCGCTTACCAATTACATTATCGACTGGAACCGGTAATTTGTCATTTGGTTTGAACATATCAAATATTGGTGCAAAAATATCTTATGACGAAAATGTTACAAGTAATTTTATACCTACAAATTTACGACTTGGAACTTCATTCGATTATCCATTGGATGAATATCAAACACTTACAGTAAGTGCTGATATTAATAAATTATTGGTTCCTACCCCTGATGGTGTAACCGATTTCAATGATATGACAATGTTATCGGGCGTTTTTCGTTCGTTTAGCGATGCTCCCGGAGGTACGTCTGAAGAAATGCAGGAAATAATGTGGTCGTTGGGTGCTGAATATGCTTATAACAAACAATTTTTTGTGCGTGCCGGTTATTTTAACGAAAATCAGTACAAAGGGAATCGTAAATATTTTACAGCCGGTGCAGGTTTCAAACTTAATATTTTCCAATTAGACGCTGGTTATGTAATTTCTACTTCACAATCGAATCCATTGGATCAGACTTTAAGATTCTCATTATCATTTGATTTGTTCGGATTGAAGAATCTGATGAAATAAAACTTTTCAAAATTTCCAAAGTGAAATTTAAATAAGTTGATTATAATATAACGGTTGAATGCTACTTTTCAGGTTGGCTTCAACCGTTTTTTTTACTTTGTAAAACGTTTAAAATTATGAATTTACCAAGAATTGGATTCGGTTATGATGTTCATGTTTTTGCCGAAGAACGTGAACTTTGGCTGGGTGGAATTAAAATTGAATATTCCCGAGGCTTACTCGGACATTCGGATGCAGATGTTCTGATTCATGCTTTATGTGATGCACTTTTAGGAGCGGCCAATTTAAGAGATATCGGTTTTCATTTTCCGGATACTTCTGCAGATTATAAAAATATTGACAGCAAAATTCTCTTGAAAGATACCATGTTGATCATCAGGGAAAAAGGGTTTGAATTTGGAAATATGGATTGTACAGTTTGCGCCGAAGAACCAAAATTAAATCCTCACATTCCGGCCATGCAAGAATGTTTAGCAGGCGTTATGGGCGTTGACTCAGATGTAATTTCGATAAAAGCTACAACTTCCGAAAAAATGGGCTTTGTGGGGCGCAAAGAAGGTATTGCGGTCTATGCTACTGTTCTCATTTATAAGAAATAATAATCGTATAGAAAAAACCAATTTGTTAATAAATATATTCTATGTATTTTTGTTTTGATTACATTTTTATATTCATTACTTTTGTATCATAAAATAATAACAATTTAAAATCATAATAGAATATGTCAGTATTAGTAGGAAAAAAAGCACCTGCGTTTAACGCAAAAGCTGTAGTAAACGGTGGAGAAATAGTTGAAAATTTCTCATTAGAACAATATGTTGGAGAAAAATATGTAGTTTTCTTCTTTTATCCGGCAGATTTCACCTTTGTATGCCCAACAGAATTAATTGCTTTCGAAGACAAAGCAGCTGAATTTGCAGCTCGTAACACGGTAGTAATTGGCGCATCAACCGATTCTGAATTTTCACATTGGAAATGGTTACAAACACCTCAAAACCAAGGTGGAATCCAGGGAGTTACTTATCCTTTAGTTGTTGATCAGTCATTGAATATATCAAAAGATTATGATGTCTTGATCGGATCAGATGAATACAACGAAGAAGGTGATATCACTTTTGTAGGCGAACCTAAAGCGTATCGTGGACTTTTCCTGATTGATAAAGCAGGTGTTGTACGTCACCAATTGGTAAACGACCTTCCACTCGGACGTAATGTTGACGAAGTACTTCGTTTGATCGATGCACTTCAATTTACTGAAGAATTTGGCGAAGTTTGCCCTGCTAACTGGAAAAAAGGTGATAAAGCATTACAAGCCACTCAGGAAGGTATTGCAAGCTATCTTTCGGAAAAATAATTCAGAATAACGTAGAATTTAAAAAGACTTCGCTGAAACTTAAAAGTTTCGGCGAAGTTTTTTTTTGTATTAAACTCAAATATTATTCATCAAAATAAATATTTATGTTGTAACTGTTCTTAAGTATTGAAATTATTATTTATTTTTACACACTAATTCAATTTTTATAAATTTAAAACCAAAATATTTTTCATTCTGTTTGTGACAATTTTCAAAATTAATATCCAGATATCTAAACTTTTTAATAATGAAATCACTTTCCTCTTTTATATTAATTTTCCTTTTTCCAGTTTTGAGTTTCGCCGGAAACAGTGAAACAAAAACAGATACTTTTCCAAATTTTGGAAATGAAATAAAAGAGTCACGTTTTTTCAGAGAAAGGGTTCAATACAACGATTTTGTACATTACCTCGATAATCTGAACGATTTTGTAACCTATCAATCTGAAACAACCGGTCAATTTAACCTGCCCGAAATGATGATTTTTTCCATT
This sequence comes from Bacteroidota bacterium, assembly GCA_022709605.1. Classification (GTDB taxonomy): domain Bacteria; phylum Bacteroidota; class Bacteroidia; order Bacteroidales; family Paludibacteraceae; genus Paludibacter. The sequence continues at coordinate 4,867 of JAKLIM010000111.1, forward strand.
TCCGGCAATTCGTACAAATGGAACAAGTATTATTTGGATGGTTTCAGACTTGATAATCGCTTTACACCCGGTTCAACTTTTTATCAACCCGATCTCTATACACACTCCGTTAACATTGACTATTATCGTTCGGGAGTAAGTTTTCGAACCGATAGCATAATTCCGAACACCTTCTCTTTAAAATATAATGTGGGCGGACTTGGCGGCATTTCTGCCGGCACAAAAAACTTGATTAATTTATTTCATCTTTCGGCGTCCGAAAGATTATATAAACCGATTCTTTATCGAAACAAAATAAAAGACGCCGTAAACGTATCGATGAATTATTCCATACCGGTGAATGGCAAACTTTATGCACAACAATTTTCGGCCGATGTGGGTACACGTATGATTGTAGATTTTGACGAAACAGGTATAAACAATTATTACCCCGAAGACTTCTATAAAGTACAATTATCGGGACAATTACCAATAAAAAAGAATAAATTATTCGACAAAACCAATTATTTATTTAACAGTTCGTACCGACAGAATTTATACAATGAATTTTATTTTTCGAAAGATGAAAGTGCAGAAAATTCCGCATACAGCTTTTCAATTTATGGATCGAAAAATAATTCGGAATCCAAATATACAACAGGTTTGACGCTCGCCACCAACAATGTGCAGCACAACAACCTGAATTTTTCCCGAAACCTTATAGATCAGGATGGTGAAGCATTTGAGCCCTGGTATCCCGATGGAAATACGTCAGAGTTATCGTATGCTTTAAATTATAATAAAAACCTGAGTCACTTTCTGAAACTGACATTCGATGGTTACAATTCGCTTATCAATTTCACTCCGGGTGAGCAATCGTTTCAAAATGCAATATTTGCCCGTAATGTAAATTTGTCTTATCGGTCGTTATATGTTTACAATTGGACTTCTGGCGCTTATACCGGCGGTTTAATGGAAAACACCCTGGGATTAAAAGCAAATAAAAAGCTTGGGAACCGTTTGAATTTTAAAGCAAATTTTGATTTAACGCTGGATGGCATGCTTCTGTCGGAAAAATCGATGGTAAGAGCCAATTGGCAAGCACAAATGGGCTTTTATTATCATCCGGCTAAATGGTTTTCGATGGAATTTAATTTGAGTCGAAACCGTATTAATTTCAATTTAGATGATATACGTTATTTCTCAAATGATTACCTGAACGGTGAAATTTATTACTGGAAAGACACCAATAATGACCAAAATTTCCAACAACAAGAGCAGTCGGATTACTTCACTTCCACAGGTGGTAAATATCATACAGCTATTGAAAACCTAAAACAACCAACTTCATTTACTTTGGATTTGCCATTCTACTTTCGTTTTGGGAATCACCAAATATCTCTTCTGAATACCTACAGCAAGTACAATAATTTTTGGAACACCCAATTTGACAAACCTGCTGATCAATATGGAAAATATCAGACTGAAGGCGATCAGGAAATATTCTTTCTAAATAACGGAACGGTGAATTATAAGGTGGGATATTACGACGCATCGATAATGAAATCAGACGGACCATTGAATTTTCTGAGTAACTCGCCTTTTTATTTTTCTTCAGTCGTAAAATATCAATACACCAACGAAAAATTCTTATTTTCGTTTTCTTGGTGTTCATATATTATGACAGGTATTTCGACCCTTGGAAATGGTCCACATCACAATAACATAGGTGTATATTCCGAAACTTCTGCCAATCCGAATATCAATTACAAGCTCCTTGGCCGACTTGATCAGGAAAGAGCTTACGTTTGCAGAATTTTCACATCATATAATGTAAATAATCATTTGAGTTTTGCTTTCAACGGGAAATTTAAAGACGGACAACCTTTTACTGACTTTAAAACGCTGACCATTACTGATAATAATGGAAACAATCAGATGGCAATTTGGGCAAACCGCACGAAAGGAATTAACCCTTTAACAGGCGATTTTGGAAGCCGTGAAGATGCTTGTTTCAATATTGATTTAAGTGCTACATATAAAGGAAAAATTATGAATCACAATTTTGATTTACAGGCGATGGTTTACAATCTTTACGACTTTGGAACCGAATTGACAGAATACACTTTTCAACCGGATAACATTTTCAGCCGTTATGCCATGTCGCTCAATATACCACGCGGTTTAATGCTAACTGCGAAAATTTATTTATAAAAATATTTCATTACAAATTAATTTCAAAACCTAAAATAAATCTATGTTAGTAAAAACGTTTGGAGCTGCAGTGCAGGGTATCAATGCCACCATTGTAACTATGGAAGTCAATGTAAGTCAGGGAATTAGATTTTTGCATGTAGGCTTGCCCGATAATGCTGTCCGTGAAAGTCACGAAAGAATTGCTTCGGCATTGGGCTATATCGGGCAGAAAATGCCTCACAAGCAAATAGTTATCAATATGGCACCGGCCGATATCCGAAAAGAAGGATCGGCTTATGATTTGCCTTTGGCCATTGGCATTTTGGCAGCTGATGGTTCACTTGCTTCGGAAGAACTTGAACATTACGTAATTATGGGTGAACTATCGCTCGATGGTGGTTTACAACCGATAAAAGGCGTTTTACCCATTGCAGTCAAAGCGCGCGAGGAAGGTTTCAAAGGATTTATTTTACCAAAGCAAAATGCCCGTGAAGCAGCTGTAGTAAACAAATTAGATGTTTATGGAGTTGAAAATATTGCAGAAGTGATTGATTTTTTCAATGGAAAACCCGGACTTGAACCAACAATTGTAAACACCCGCGAAGAGTTTTTCAATAATATCAATCTGTCGGATTTTGATTTTTCGGATGTGAAAGGTCAGGAAAATGTGAAACGCGCATTGGAAGTGGCGGCAGCCGGTGGTCATAATATCATAATGGTAGGACCTCCCGGCGCAGGAAAATCGATGCTCGCCAAACGAATTCCAACCATTTTACCACCCCTAACATTACACGAAGCGTTGGAAACAACCAAAATTCATTCGGTGGTAGGAAATATTGACAGTAATACATCATTAATTTCGCAACGACCGTTTCGTAGTCCTCATCACACAATTTCGGATGTGGCGTTAGTTGGCGGGGGAACTTTTCCGCAACCCGGCGAAATTTCGCTGGCACATAACGGTGTACTTTTTCTGGACGAATTGCCCGAATTTAAACGAACAGTATTGGAAGTGATGCGTCAGCCACTCGAAGATCGCAAGATTTGCATTTCGCGTGCTAAATTTGCCATCGAATTTCCGGCAAGTTTTATGTTGGTGGCTTCGATGAATCCATGTCCGTGCGGATATTACAATCATCCTGACAGAGAATGCGTTTGTGCTCCGGGTGTTGTACAAAAGTACCTGAGCAGGATTTCGGGTCCCCTACTCGACCGGATTGATATTCATATTGAAATTGTTCCGGTACCTTTCGAAAAACTTTCGGAGTTGAAAGACTCAGAAGCAAGCGATAAAGTACGCGAGCGGGTTATTAAAGCACGTCAGATTCAGGAACAACGTTTCAAAGATATTGATGGCGTTTATTGTAATGCACAAATGTCGTCGAAACAAATGCGTGAATTTGCTCAAATTGATAAGCCCAGTTCAGAACTACTGAAAAATGCCATGCAGCGTCTAAATCTTTCGGCCAGGGCTTATGATCGAATAATCAAAGTATCGAGAACCATTGCCGACCTTGATGATTCGGAAAATATTCAATCAAATCATATAGCAGAATCTATTAATTATCGAAATCTGGATAGAGAAGGTTGGGCAGGATAAAAATTGTGATTTTCTTTTAATTCATTTATTAATGTACATATTACAATAAAGTAAAATAAATGCTATAAAATTAATTAAAGTATTTCAAGCAACATTTTCCAGCTTTCTATCATCCTAAAATATAGATAATTTAAAAAAGAATATGAATATGAGCAAAACATTTATTCGTATATTAAACTGGACTTTGGCGGTTTTATTGGTATTACTTGGTTTTAGCAATTGTGAACCTATGGATGAGTATGGTGTGCCTAATGCTGACTATAATTTGAAAGGTAAAGTAGTGGATAAGGCAGATGCAAAACCCATAAAAGGAATAAGAATCGGTTATTACGGCGGTTATATTAACCAAGCAAACATGTACAAAGTGAGCCGGAATCCGAACGTGCGATTTAATGCTGACACAACCGATATCAAAGGAGAATATAATTTCACTCAAAATTCCGCCATCATTCCGGATGGTGAAATACAAGTGTACGTTAGGGATATTGATGGAAATGAAAATGGATTGTATCGTGATACTGTTATAAATGCTAACTTCGAAAATGCAGTTAAAAGTGGAAAAACGAAAAATTGGTATGTTGGGAAATTAACACTCAATGTTGATATTGAATTAACAAAAAAGGTAGAAGGGAATGATTAAAAAACCTTCACTTCGCAAGAAAAAATAGACGATGAAATTTTCCGTAAAATGATGCATAATAAAGCTCATTTACTTGAACTGATTTGTTTTTCTTAATTAAGAATTTATGAGGTTAATGCAATAAAGTAAAGAATTAGTGTGAAAATTATAGTATTTCATGCAACAGTTTGCGTCTTTCTTTCATCTTTAAAAAGATAATTTAAAAATAAAAATATGAGAATTAGTAAAACTTTTATTAGAATATTAAACGGAATATTGGCTGGCTTATTGGTATTACTTGGTTTTAGTAATTGTGAACCTATGGATGAATATGGTGTGCCGAATGCAGACTATAATTTGAAAGGGAAAGTAGTGGATAAAGCAAATGCAAAACCCATAAAAGGAATTAGAATTGGGTTTAGTCCGTACCCAAAAGCGGTATTAATGTATGGAGTTATGCCAATGGAATACAGAAATTATGCCGCTGACACCACCGATACGAAAGGCGAATATAATTTTACACAGAAATTTTACGCAGGTGATATTCCCGAAGGAGATATACCTGTGTATGTTGAAGATATTGATGGAAATGAAAATGGCTTGTATCGTGATACGGTGATCAATGTTAACTTCGAAGATGCGACCAGAAGCGGTAAACAAAAAAATTGGTACGATGGAAAATTAACACTGAATGCTGATATTGAATTAACAAAAAAAACAGAAGGGAATGATTAAAAAACCTT
>JAKLIM010000112.1 GCA_022709605.1 Bacteroidota bacterium
CCAGTTTTTCGACCATGCTCGGTTTATTACCGTTGGCTTTTGCAAATGCCGAAGGTGCTAACTCACGAATATCCATGGGTGTAGCAGTTATCGGTGGCATGTTGGTTTCCACTTTTCTTACTCTTTTTGTAGTACCTGCTATGTATATGTTTATTTCAACAAACAGAGAGAAAAAACAACCCTAACCCCTTCCCGAAACTTCGGGAGGGGAATATAATTAGAATAATTTATTTAAAGTATAACATGAAAATTTGTAAATTCATACTAAATAAAAGAAATCAAACTATATATCAATGTTTAGTAGTTGTTTTCTTTGTTTCAGTCCATGTATATTCCCAGGAAAAATACGATTTGAAACGTTGTATCGAAACCGGATTAGAACGGAATCTGGAAATTAAAATTACTCAGAATAATCAGCAAATTTCGGACAATAACCTGACCATAGGAAATGCCGGATTTTTACCAACAGTCGATATTAATTCAGGATATTCCGGATCAATTAATAATGTGAAACAATTTCCGGCTGACGGAAGTGCAAATATAAATTCAAATGGTATTAACAATTCAGGTCTCGACGCCGGTGTGTTTCTTAACTGGACTGTTTTTGACGGTTTTAATGTGAATACAAACTATGCACGATTGAAAGAATTACAACAAAAAGGAGAGTTAAATTCGCGACTAACGATTGAGAACTTTGTTGCAGATCTGACGGGTGAATATTGTAATTTCGTACAGCAAAATATCAGGCTTAATAACCTGAAATCAGCGCTTAAACTTTCCAAAGAACGTCTTCGGATTGTGGAAGCACGCTACAAAATTGGTTCACTTTCACGACTCGATTTACAACAGGCAAAAGTTGATTTTAATGCCGACAGCTCAAAACTGATTCGGCAACAAGAAGTACTTTTTGCTTCACGTATCAAAATAAATCAATTGATGGCTCTGGATAATATTGAAAAATTGTTGGTTCCCGCTGATACTGCAATACGTTTCAATGAATTGTTATCGAAAGATATAGTTTTTGATAAAATGATGAAAATGAACAGTTTTATTTTGTTGGCTGAAAAAGAAAAAAATCTGAGTGTTTTAGACCTCAAAAGTGCTCAAAGTAAAAATTATCCTTATCTGAAACTAAATGCCGGCTATGGTTTTTCTCAAAATAATTATGAAGTTGCAACTTATAAACTACAAAATAATTTGGGAACAAATTACGGTATCACATTGGGATATAATTTGTTTGATGGATTCAATCGTACACGTCAGCAAAAAAATGCAAAAATTCAAATAGTGAATAAAGATCTTGAATTTGAGCAAATTAAGCTCTCGCTAAAAAGTGATTTTTCAAACATTTGGATGGCTTACAGAAACAATATGGAGCTCACCAATCTCGAAAAGGAAAATTTGAGCAATGCAAAGGAGAATTACCAAATCGCCATCGACCGTTATAAATTGGGCGATTTATCAGGAATTGAACTTCGTGAAGCACAAAACAGTTTGCTCGAAGCAGAAGAGCGACTTATACAAGCGCAATACAACACAAAACTAAGTGAGATTTCGCTTTTGCAAATCAGCGGTCAAATTACAGATTATTTAAAATGATATTTGAACTACGCAATCATTTATTATTTTAGGTAGTATGAAAAAAATTTATTTCAATAGAAGAACAAATATAATTCTCCGTCAGCTGACGGATTAGGTGGTAATTTTCATTACAGCCACCGTAGTACAAGCTACTACTCCGGCTGTTTCGGTTCGTAATCTGCTGTCACCCAGCGAAACAGGAATAAATCCCTTCTGAATAGCCTTCTCTATTTCCTCTTTGCTAAAATCACCTTCCGGGCCAATAAGAATAAGAATGTCTTTTTTACCTACCAATTCATGGTAGAGTTGTTTTTTGTCCTGTTCGTAACAATGGGCAATGTAGCAGACTTCAGCTTTATGGTTATTTATAAATTCATCGAAAGTCGTCTGCGGGTTCAGTGTTGGGAAATACGCTTTTACCGATTGTTTGGCAGCCGATACAATAATTTTCTCCAATCGTTCTTCTTTCACCACTTTACGTTCGGAAAAACGACAAATAATGGGTGTAATTTCATCGATTCCGATTTCGGTAGCTTTTTCGATAAACCACTCCAGCCGTTCAATATTTTTAGTGGGAGCAATAGCAATGTGCAATTTATAATTCCTTTTGCCAAATCCCTCTTTCGTTTCAATAATTTCGAAACCACAACGTTTGTGATGCGGCAAAGTGATGCGCGCTTTGTGATAACCACCAACTCCATCCACCACAATAATTTCATCGCCGGCCTGCAGTCGCAAAACCTTAACCGCATGAAACGATTCTTCTTCGGGAAGAACAGAGCCGGAAGTGAGATTTGGTACGTAGAATAAAGTCATTCAGTCATTTACTATTTTAAAATTTACCATTTACTATTTCAGTTTTCGTGCAGAAATTGTAAATGGTAAATAGTATAATTGTCAATTCTTAATATATTTCCCCTTTTGCCGCCAGCAAAGTGTTTTTCATTAATGCAATGCGCGTCATTAAGCCTACGCCCCCGGGTACCGGAGTAATAAAAGAACATTTTGGGGCTACTTCGTCGAATGCTACATCGCCTTTAAGCTTAAAACCAGATTTGGTTAGTGTTGATGGAACTCGAGTTGTACCAACATCAATTATTGTCACTCCCTCTTTCACCATATCTGCTTTCAGAAATTCCGGTTGACCTAATGCAGCAATAATTATATCAGCTTGCAGGCAGATTTCTTTCAGATTTTTGGTGCGACTGTGGCAAACTGTTACTGTAGCATCGCCAGGATAGCCTTTCTGCATCATCAATGTAGCAATGGGTTTACCAACTATATTACTGCGACCAATCACTACACAGTTTTTACCGGAAGTAGGTATTTCGTAGCGTTTCAACAATTCAATAATCCCTGATGGAGTTGCTGATACATAACAAGGTAACCCTATTGATAACCTACCTACATTTACAGGGTGAAAACCATCCACATCCTTGCGATAATCGATAGCTTCAATTACTTTTTGTTCCGAAATATGTTTTGGAATGGGTAATTGAACAATGAAACCATCTACATCCGAATTTTTATTTAATTTATCAACTTCAGCAAGTAAAGTTTCTTCGGTAATATCATCTTCGAATCGAATAAGTGTAGATGTAAATCCACAATCGCCGCAATCTTTCACTTTTCCAGCAACATAGGATTCACTGCCACCATCATGTCCAACAATTATCACTGCTAAATGCGGACGTTTTTTTCCGGTAGCAACCATTTTTTCTACTTCTGCTGCAATTTCCAGTTTTATTTGTTCCGAAATTGCTTTTCCATCTATTAATTTGTACATGTAAAAAAGTTTGAAAAGTTTGAGAGTTTGAGAGTTTGACGTTTGAAAAGTTTCAGTATTTTATAATCTGCAACCTACTACCAAATTGTAAATTGTAAATGAAAAAATTGTAAATGATAATTATCTTTTCTTTCCTGCTTTCAGTTTTCCCTGCTGCATGGTGGCCATACGCATCATTTTGCTGGTTTGTTCAAACTGTTTCAGCAGTCGGTTTACTTCAACAATCGTTGTGCCGCTGCCTTTGGCAATACGGTTTTTACGGCTACCGTTCAGTAGCGAAGGATTGGCGCGTTCGGTTGGAGTCATCGAATGAATAATGGCTTCAATGCCTTTGAATGCGTTTTCGTCAATGTCTACATCTTTCAATGCTTTTCCCATGCCGGGAATCATGGCGGCTAAATCTTTGATATTACCCATCTTTTTAATTTGGGCAATTTGCGAAAGAAAATCATTGAAATCGAACTGATTTTTGGCAATCTTTTTTTGCAATCGACGGGCTTCGTCTTCGTCATATTGCTCCTGGGCACGCTCTACCAACGAAACTATATCACCCATTCCGAGAATTCGGTCGGCCATACGTTCGGGATAGAATACGTCAAGCGCATCCATTTTTTCGCCCGTACCCACAAATTTTATCGGTTTGGTAACAACCGAGCGAATAGAAAGTGCAGCTCCACCACGGGTATCTCCATCCAATTTGGTAAGGATAACACCGTCGAAATCAAGCTTATCGTTAAATTCTTTGGCTGTATTTACTGCATCCTGTCCGGTCATTGCATCAACTACGAACAGAATTTCTTGTGGTTGAATGGCTTTCTTGATTGCCGCAATCTCGTTCATCATCATTTCGTCCACCGCCAATCGTCCGGCAGTATCCACAATGACTACATCATTGCCGTGTAATTTAGCGTATTTGATAGATGCTTCGGCAATAGCCACCGGATTTTTGCTTTCCAAATCGGAAAAAACCGGCACACCCAATTGTTCACCAAGCACTCTTAACTGCTCGATAGCTGCCGGACGATAAACGTCACAAGCCACCAACAAAGGGTTTTTGCTGCGTTTGGTTTTAAGGAGATTGGCTAATTTTCCGGAAAATGTTGTTTTACCCGAACCTTGTAAGCCCGACATTAAAATTACCGAAGGATTCCCTTTCAGGTTTATGTCCACACTTTGACCGCCCATAAGCATGGCCAATTCATCGTGTACAATTTTAACCATCAGTTGCTGCGGTTTCAGCGAAGTCAACACATTCTGTCCGATGGCTTTTTCTTTAACAGTATCGGTAAATGTTTTGGCAATTTTGTAGTTAACGTCGGCATCGAGCAAGGCTTTACGCACATCTTTCAACGTTTCTGCCACGTTAATTTCGGTAATCTTTCCTTCCCCTTTCAGGATTTTAAACGACCGTTCTAATCGTTCACTAAGAGATTCAAACATAAGTTTTTATAAATTTAAAATTCCCCCTGACCGCAAAAAAGGGAATTTATTATTTTATTAGTTAACCCCACGGGCTGAGGGGTATTTTTTTGAGAGCACAAAGGTACAAAAAAACATGTTATTTTCAAATAAACTAATGCAAAGACATAAACCATCTGTTTGTTCATTAATTTGATCATTTATTTTGTTTTACAGTTGACCGGTTAAAATACCTAGTTCCGATAGCTATCGGAATCGCTTCGCTCTGAATGACAATTCATTACAACGTTTTCATTTAAGAGGGGGTTGGTTGGTGGCGAAGCCGCCAACCAACCCCCTCTTAAAAACATAAAATGCTGACTGTCATTTCGAACGAAGTGAGAAATCTCTTTCAAAAACTACATTTAAAAAGTTTGTTGTTTTACAAACTCAATTAAATCAGGAAAAAACAAATGAAATTGCGTTTCGAGTTTGTTGGTATTTTCAATTAAAAACTGAATGGCTTTATCGGGTTGTATGGCAGGGGTTTTGTGTTTCTCCATAATTTGTAGGGAGTTTTTCAAACCCGAAACCGACGCATATTTACACAGCCGATTTGTTCCAATAAAATGAAAAATAAATCCTTTTACCCGCGCAGGCAAATGCCGGTAATGTATCAATGAAGCCAAATAAAATCGAAAAGCAAACAAATGCAATGAGCGATGGGCATACATTTTAAAATTGATGGCCAGAAAATAATCGAAATACATATCGGCAATAATGGCTGAATACCGTCCGAACTCCGGTTTTATCAACGCAACAGTTTCGCGAACTGCAGGATGTGCATCGGTAAACTCATCAATTTTCCGGTGTAAAATGATACCTTTGCGGATGTTTTGCGGATAATGGGTCATACGACTACCTTTTACAAAGTCGCCAATAAAGTTGCCTATCTGCAATTCTGCATCGGTTCCTGATAGAAATATATGTGCCAGGTAATTCAAAATATTTGGATTTTAAAGTGCAAAGGTAATTAAAAACAGCTTGCGACAAAAAATTAATATATTACTTTATTTTTTAAATGTATTGAAAATCAACATTTTAAATTATTTAAAAATAAAAATGTATTTCAAATTAAAATCTTAACAAACAATCAGCGCTTTCAAACGTTCAATAAAATAATTACATAAAAAATTCTTTAATAACAATGAACTTAACAGATAAACTCAATCGAAGGTATGCCAGTAAAATGATGAACAGCCTGCCTGTAGATGACCAAAAAGTAGAAAATATACTCGAAGCTATTCGCTTGGCTCCAACGTCATTAGGTCTGCAACCCTTTACCGTTTTTGTAGTAAAAAATCAGGACATGAAGGAGGAAATTTTTCGGACAGCGGCATCGGGACAACCTCAAATACCAACCTGCTCGCATTTACTTGTATTTGCGGCCAATCGCAGCATTACGACCGAAATGCTCGACGAATATTTTGAATTGATTAATAACACCCGCAATTTGCCGAAAGAAAAAGTTGTGACTTATCGCCAGCTTATGGATGGCTTGCTTAACCGCAGCAACGAAGCCAACTTTACATGGGCTGCTCATCAGGTTTATATTGCACTTGGATTCGGGTTGGTGGCTGCTGCTACTGAGGGAGTTGATTCGGTGCCAATCGAAGGGTTTAATCCCAAAGCGCTAGATGATTTACTGCAACTTGAAGAAAAAAATCTCGGTTCGGTTTGCTTGATGGCAATAGGCAACAGAGACGAAGAAAAAGATTACAATGCAAAACTGCCTAAAGTACGTAAATCGAAGGAGAAACTATTTACTGAAATAAATTAAACTTTTATGTAGTCAAATTCTTCAATTCAAAAGAGTTTAATTTAGCACATTCTAAATGTTAATTAAATTTAATTGAAATTCTTTATTACTCAAGGATATATGATTTTTGAAAAAAGCAGAATACGAAATTCTGCTTTTTTTCATGGATTTATTTGGGTTAAAATTGTCTCAAATAATATCATAAATAATTCCAGATTTAGTAGTCTTTAAATTTTAATTATCTTTGTAAAACAATTTCCTTTTTAAATGACAGATAATTCGATTTTTATAAACAAAAAAGTAGTTTTTCATACATTGGGCTGTAAGTTGAATTTTGCCGAAACGTCGACAATTGGAAAACAAATGGTGAATGAGGGATTTGTGAAAGCTCGAAACGGTGAACAGGCAGATGTTTGTGTTATCAATACCTGTTCGGTGACCAACACGGCTGATCGGAAATGCCGACAGGCCATCAATCATCTGCATCGACATCATCCCGACGCAATAATGGTTGTTACCGGTTGTTATGCACAGCTGAAGCCTGAAGAAATTGCTGAAATAGAAGGAGTTGATTTAGTAATTGGAGCCAACGAGAAATTCAGTATCCTTGATTATCTTCGTGATTTTAAAAAGGATGACGGGAACAAAATCCGCCATTCAGAAATAAAAAAGACGAAAGAATTCAAGCCTTCGTGCTCACGCGATAACCGGACACGATATTTTCTGAAAATTCAGGACGGTTGCGATTATTTTTGCACGTATTGCACCATACCGTTGGCGCGGGGTCGCAGCCGCAACGGAAGTATAGAGGAGACACTGAAAATGGCCGAACAAGCCATAAGCGATGGAGCAAAAGAAATAGTACTTACCGGTGTAAATATTGGTGATTTTGGGAAAAGTACCGGCGAAAGTTTTTATGAATTAATCAAAGCATTGGATGAGCTTCCATACAATATTCGTTTCCGTATTTCGTCTATTGAACCCAATTTGCTGACTGATGAAATCATCCGTTTTGTGGCTCAAAGCAAGCATTTTATGCCGCATTTTCATATTCCGTTACAATCGGGAACCAATGAAGTGTTACAAATAATGAAACGAAAATATAACCGCGAGCTTTTTGCACACAAAGTTGAAATAATAAAATCGATATTACCCGATGCATTTATTGGTGTTGATGTGATAGTTGGTGTGCGTGGCGAAACGCCCGAATTGTTTGAAGAATCGTGTAAATTTATCGATTCTCTTGCTGTTTCGCAATTGCACGTTTTTACTTATTCCGAAAGAGATGATACGAAAATGCTTGAAATTGATCAGGTTACACCAATGATCGAAAGAAAAAAACGCAGCGACATTTTGCATTTAATTTCTGATAAAAAAACAAAGGCTTTTTACGAAAGTCAAAAAGGAAAATGCTATCCCGTCTTGTGGGAAAGCCGTCATAACAGCGAAAATATGGTAGGTTTCACAAGTAATTACATTCAGGTGGAGCGTCAATATGATAATAAATTAGTCAATACCCTGGAAATGGTTACATTGGGTGAATGGAATCAGGAAAAATCGGCATTATTGAAAAGTTAATATTTTGAACTGCCTCATATTCCAAATCGTAAATCGTAAATAACAAAAATTGTAAATAAGAATAAGTGTTAGCAAAAAGAATCATCCCTTGCCTTGATATTAAAGATGGGAAAACGGTAAAAGGCATTAATTTTTTAAATATTACCGATGTTGGCGATCCTGTGGAGTTAGGAGCGTTGTATGCAAAAATGGGCGCCGACGAACTGGTTTTTCTGGATATCACAGCTACCAACGAAAAACGGAAAACGCTTTCGGAACTTGTAACCCGGATTGCGCACAAAATAAATATCCCATTTACGGTAGGCGGAGGCATTTCGAGTGTCGAAGATGTTTCGGTTTTGCTCGACTGTGGTGCCGATAAAATTTCGGTAAATACGTCAGCCGTACGAAACCCGCAGTTGATCAGCGATTTGGCAAATCAGTTTGGAAGTCAGTGTGTGGTTTTAGCCATCGATACTAATTTTATAAACGGCGATTGGTATGTTTATTTGAACGGAGGCCGCGTTCCGACCGAAATCAAAACCATCGACTGGGCGAAAAAAGCAGTTGAACTTGGCGCCGGCGAAATTTTGTTGACGTCGATGAACAACGATGGAACTAAAAACGGATTTGCTTTGGACATTACAAGTGCTGTTTCCGAGGCTGTGAATGTGCCTGTTATTGCAAGTGGTGGTGCCGGTACAATGGAGCATTTTGTTGATGTTTTTAATAATGGAAAAGCTGATGCCGCATTGGCAGCCAGTATTTTTCATTACAAAGAAATCGATATTCAGGAATTGAAATTATTTTTAAAAAATAATAATATACCGATCAGAAGTTAATCGTTAATATCCAAATGAGTTTATTATCAATGAAATACAATTTATCTACATCAATATTGTCAGTATTATTCTTCACATTTTTATTTTTCTCGTGTGACGAACCTGCCGATAGTCCTTATCAAAAAATTGTTTTTGAAAAGAAAGCACCTATGCCAGGTGTTGGCCGTTCATCGGCAGTTGGTTTTGCTGTAAACGGTAAAGGTTACGTGGCATTGGGAAGAAAAAGTGCAGAAAATGAACTGTTTAAAGATTGCTGGGAATACGATCCGGTAAATAATTCATGGACTCAGAAAGCGAATTTTCCGGGAGCAACACGCGTAAAAGCAACTGCTGCTACAGTGGATGGAAAAGCGTACGTTGGACTTGGATTTAATCCGGCCAAGGGAATGTTTAAAGATTCAGCCTATTTAAATGACTGGTGGATGTTCGAACCCGACAAGAATAAATGGACCAAAAGAACCTCTTTCCCGGGTAGCGGAAGAATTTCATGCATAAGTTTTGTGAAGGATGGATTAATTTATGTAGGGGCAGGTTATCAGGGTTTGAATTTCACGAGCGAACTTTTTGCCTACAATCCGGCTACAAATGGCTGGATTGGTAAAGCCAGTATTGTTGAAAAAATGAGGTCAGGTGCTGTAGCCTGTTCAGACGGCCAAAAGGTGTTTTTTGGAACAGGATTTACCGCTTTTGACGAAAATGATTGGTATGAGTACAAAGCGGAAGACGACACCTGGAAAAAGAGAAAAAGTTTGCCCGATGCAGGTCGCGAAAATGGAATAGCTTTATCAGTCGGAAACCGTTTCTTTGTGTCGACCGGTCGAAATTTTGGTGGCGAGTTGACAGGCGGTCATGTAAAATCCGATATACTTGAGTACGATCCGATAAAAAACGCGTGGCACAAAAGAGGTAATATTCCTTCCGGTGAG
>JAKLIM010000113.1 GCA_022709605.1 Bacteroidota bacterium
CAAAATATACGATTGAATTGTTTCACGTTTCGGGTTTCATGTTTCGTGTTTCGTGACATTTTTTTTGATCTATTGTCTTTGTTCTTTATTCATAAATATAAAAGAAATGAAAAATGGTTTTGTACGTGTAGCTGCAGCCGTACCTGAAATCAGGGTGGCTGATTGTGCTTTTAATATTTCGAGAATTTCGGCACTTATTCAGAATGCCGAAGCAGAAAAAGTACAAATAGTTTGTTTTCCCGAATTATCGGTCACCGGATATACCTGTGGCGATTTATTTTTTCAACAAAAATTAATTGCTGATGCCGAAGAAGCATTAAAACAATTGCAATTAATCACTTTTTCGACTACAGCAGTTGTTATTGTCGGTTTGCCATTACGCATTCAAAATCAATTATTTAATACCGCGGTTGTTTTGCAAAGTGGCAAGATTTTAGGAATTGTTCCAAAAACGCATCTGCCCAACAACAACGAATTTTACGAAAAACGATGGTTTTCGCCTTCGTCGGCCACAAAAGTTGAATCAATAACAATTGCAGATCAGCAAGTTCCGTTCGGAACAAATCTACTTTTCAGCGATACTCAATTTTCATTTGCCATCGAATTGTGCGAAGATCTTTGGGTGCCCATACCGCCAAGTTCGCAACACGCCATGCATGGTGCCGAAATTATTTTCAACCTTTCGGCTTCCAATGAATTAATCGGAAAGAACAACTATTTGCGCCAACTCGTTGAACAACAGTCGGCCAGATGTAATGCCGGTTATGTGTATGCTTCAGCCGGATTTGGCGAATCGACTACCGATGTGGTATATGCCGGAAATGGATTGATAGCCGAAAATGGCAAAATGATTGCTTCTTCCGAACGGTTTACCTTTGAAGAACAACTCATTGTATCGGAAATCGATATTGAAAGATTGCATGCCGAACGCATCAGAAATACAAATTTTTGCAATGATAAATCGGCTCAGGATTATCGGATTATAAAAATAGAAGATGCTCATTATAAAGACTTTAAATTAAAAAGAACTTTCGAAAAGCATCCATTTGTACCATCATTATCCAATCGCGAAAAAAGTTGCGAGGAGATTTTCTCCATTCAGGTAGGTGGTTTGGCCAAACGATGGAAACACACCAATTCGGAAACATTGGTTTTGGGAATTTCAGGTGGATTAGATTCGACGCTTGCTTTGTTGGTGTGCGTAAAAACGGCTGACAAACTTGGTTACGACCGGAAAAGAATTACGGGTATCACCATGCCGGGCTTCGGAACCACTGACCGAACCTATACGAATGCGGTAAATTTAATGCAATCATTGGGCATTAACGCCATGGAAATTTCGATAAAAGATGCATGTATTCAGCATTTTAAAGACATTGATCACAATCCGGAATTGCACAACATAACGTATGAAAATACCCAGGCTCGTGAGCGTACGCAAATTTTAATGGACATGGCCAACAAGCAAAACGGTATGGTCATCGGCACCGGTGATTTGTCGGAACAAGCGCTTGGCTGGGCAACGTACAATGGCGATCATATGTCGATGTACGGTGTGAACAGCGGAATTCCTAAAACACTCGTCCGGTTTTTGGTCGATTGGGCTGCTCAAAGTTTGGATAGCGTTTCGAGTGAAATATTAAAGGATGTACTTAAAACTCCGGTAAGTCCCGAGCTGCTTCCGGCGGGTAAAGATGGCGTTATTTTGCAAAAAACGGAAGACGTAATCGGACCGTATGAATTACACGACTTTTTTCTTTATTATTTCATACGTTTCGGCTTTTCGCCTGAAAAAATTCTATTTCTGGCGATAAATGCTTTCGAAGACATTTATCCAACCGATGTAATTGAAAAATGGCTTAAAATGTTTATTCGCAGGTTTTTCTCACAACAATTCAAACGATCGTGTATGCCCGATGGACCAAAAGTTGGCTCAATAAACCTTTCACCACGTGGCGACTGGCGCATGCCGAGTGATGCTGTTGCGTTTAAGATTTAATGTTTCGGCTTTCATGTTTGAAGGGTTTGAAGGGTTTGAAAGTTTGATTATTCTTTAATCTTTGTTCTTTATTCTTTATTCTATTAAAAAAATATGCTTGACAAAATTTATTACGGGAATTCGCTTGAATCGTGGTCATATTCGTTTCTAATTATTGTAGGAGCAGTATTATTGACTAAAATCATTGTTTTTGCAAATAAAAACATTATTCGCAAATTAACCAGAAAGACTTCAAACAGGTTGGATGACATTTTATTTAAAATGTTGGAAGCACCTGTGTTATTGGGTATAATGTTGGTAGCTATATGGTTTGCAGCAAATCGTTTGAACTTAAACATTGATATAAAAAATATTATCTCAAAATCGTACAGCATTCTTATTGTTGTCAATATTACCTGGTTTGTTGCACGGTTTATAAATGCCCTGATTGAAGAATATCTGATCCCTGCTGCCGAAGTAAACAACCACAAATATTTAGATAACACGCTGATACCCATCATTCGGCGTACGGCTTTGGGTGTAATCTGGTCGTTAGGAATAGTGATGGCGCTTAACAATGTAGGCGTTGATGTAGCCACATTAATCGCCGGACTTGGTATTGGAGGTTTGGCGTTTGCGCTTGCTGCTCAGGATACCATTAAAAATGTATTCGGAGGTGTAACGATATTTACCGACCGACCCTTCCGTATTGGCGACAGGATTAAAGTTGATGGATTTGATGGATTTGTTGAAGATATTGGCATCAGAAGTACACGCCTCAGAACGCTCGAAAAAAGGTTGGTTACCATTCCAAATTACAAAATAGTAGAAGCTTCGGTCGAAAACGTATCGGATGAACCGATGCGCCGTGTGTTGATGAATATTAATCTAACGTATAGCACAACGCCTGAAAAAATGGAAGAAGCCATTCAGATTCTGAAAAACATGCCAAATGTTATAAAAAATCTGGACAATAATGAAATCGTAGTCACTTTTGATGAATTTGCTGATTCAGCGCTTGTTATAAAATTTATTTATTACGTAAATAAAATTGGGGATGTAATGGAAACGCCTTCAGAAGTCAATTTTGAAATTTTACGGTCGTTTACCAAAGCCGGACTTAAATTTGCATATCCAACCAAAACCATTTATTTTGAATCAGAATCAGAAATAATTAAAAAATAAGATTTCGCGAAAAGCCTAAAAATAAAAACCGACAATACAAAAAAAATGAATTGTCGGTTTTTGTTTTATTAAAAAATTTCTTTTCCTTCGTAATAATTTATAAATGCTTTATTTACTAACCTGTTACCACCATAAGTCGGATAATTTCCGGTAAAATACCAGTCACCTTTATGATCGGGACAAGCTTCGTGCAAACCATCGATCGTTTGATAAACCAATTCGACCGGGCAATTTACTCCGGGCGGAGTCAGCATTTTAGCAATTTGTACAGAAACTTCGTCCTGAGTAAAAGGCTTATAAATTTCAGTTACATAATTAACAACATCTTCTTTGGCGAAATCTTCCTGCGCTTTAGACTTTTTATAAACATCGTCAATAACAGATTGTTGGCCTCTGACTTTCAACAAATTAATTGCTGCTCGAAAAGCACAAAACTCGCTCATGCGGGGCATATCAATTCCATAATAATCCGGAAAACGAACTTGCGGCGAAGATGATACGATTACAATTTTCTTAGGTTCTAAACGATTTAAAATTGTCAGAATGCTCTGTTTCAATGTAGTTCCTCTCACAATCGAATCGTCGATAGCTACCAGGTTATCTACTTTTCCTCTTCGTATTGAACCATAAGTTACATCGTAAACATGGGTTGCCAAATCGTCTCTTTCGTTGTTTTGCGAAATAAAAGTACGAAGTTTTATATCTTTAATCAGCACTTTTTCGGTACGGATATGTTTTTCCGAACGTTCCTTAATTCCATCTATCATTCCATAAAAAGCCACTTCGGCAGTATTTGGAATAAATGAAAAAACTGTATTTTCTACATCATTATCAATGGCTTTTAAAATGGGTTGACTCAATGACTCACCCAATTTTTTACGTTCTTTATAAATATCAATATCACTTCCACGTGAGAAATAGATTCGTTCGAATGAACACATGGCCAACTGATCGGCAGCAGGACGAATGGTTTCAAATTTTATTGTACCATTTTTCTTAATAATCATTGCCTCGCCGGGTTGAAGTTCATGAACCTCTTCTTCTTTGATGTTCATTGCCGTTTGAATAACCGGTCGTTCGGAAGCAGTTACAACAATTTCATCATCAGCATAATAAAATGCCGGGCGAATTCCTTTGGGATCACGAAAAACAAATGAATCGCCATGACCGAGCATACCACAAATTGCATATCCACCATCCCACATCTTTTCAGATTTGCGGATAAACGAGGCAATATCCAAATTCTCCTCAATTTTTCGGGTAATGATCAAATCATTTGTATATCGTTGTTTGAGTTTATCATACTCTTTCTGAACTTCTTTATCCAACATAAATCCCAGTGATTCAAGCATTAAAAAAGTATCACCTTTATCGCGGGGATGTTGACCTTTCAGTGTCAGGAAATCGAACAATTCGTCCACATTAGTCAGATTGAAATTACCGGAAAGTAACAAAGTACGGTTTTTCCAGTTGTGACGACGCAGAAAAGGGTGAACGTAGGATAAACCACTTCGACCGGTGGTGCTGTATCGCAAATGTCCCATGTAAAGTTCGCCGGCAAAAGGCAAACTCTGTTTTGCTGATTCGGCATTGACGATAATATTTCTGTCGACCGACGACATGGTTTTATTTATACCGGCAAAAATTTCCTGAATTGCGTTTTTACCTTCAACCCTATCGCGCCAAATATACTCTTCGCCCGAAGGCATATCCAGTTTTACGGTAGCAATACCTGCACCTTCCTGCCCACGGTTGTGTTGTTTTTCCATGAGAAGATACATTTTTTGCAAACCATATTGCCAGGTTCCATACTTCTTTTGATAATAATCCAAAGGCTTCAGCAGCCTTACCATTGCTATTCCGCACATAAGAAAAGTTTGAAAAGTTTGAAAAGTTTGAAAGTCTGAAAGTCTGAAAGTTTGCCCGGATAACTATCGGGTTTGAGAGTTTAAGAATTTGAAGGTTATGATACCTCTCTTTTATAATTTTTAAACTCTCAAACTTTTCAAACTTTCAAACAATTATTTTAATTAAAAAACCCCGCCGTACGAATACGAAGGGGTTGAGTTTATACTTAGATTATTCTACAGTAACCGATTTGGCAAGATTACGGGGCTGATCCACATCGCAACCTTTTACTACGGCTATGTGATAAGCCATTAATTGCAAGGGAATTGCAGCCAACAATGGCACCAGACATTCTTCGGTATCGGGAATGCTAATGGTGTAATCCGACAAATTTTTAACCACTACATCACCTTCGGTAATTACCGATATTATTTTCCCTTTACGGGCTTTAATTTCCTGAATATTACTAACCACTTTATCATACATTCCGGCACTCGTAGCGATAACTACAACCGGCATTTCCTGACTGATTAATGCAATCGGACCGTGTTTCATTTCGGCTGCCGGATAACCTTCGGCATGTATATACGAAATTTCTTTTAATTTTAACGCACCTTCCAAAGCCACCGGAAAATTATATCCACGTCCTAAATAAATGAAATTTTGAGCGTATGTAAATGTTTTAGCAAATTGAGCAATTGCTTCATTCTGTTCAAGAATAATTTTAATTTTATCAGGAATTTGTCCTAATTCATGAACAGTTCGCAGGTACTGTTCTTCCGACAAAGTACCTTTTTCTTTGCCTATCATTAATGCAAGCATGGTGAGTACAGTAACCTGAGCTGTAAATGCTTTTGTCGACGCTACACCAATCTCTGGTCCGGCATGGGTATAACAGCCTGAATCTGTATTGCGTGGAATCGATGCCCCAACTACATTACAAATACCAAAAATAAACGCACCTTTCGATTTTGCTAATTCAACTGCGGCAAGCGTATCGGCAGTTTCGCCCGATTGCGATATTGGAATGACTATATCATCTTTATTAATGACCGGTTTACGATATCTGAATTCGGAAGAATATTCCACTTCAACCGGAATTCGTGCAAACTCCTCAATTGCATATTTTCCAATCAAACCGGCATGCCAAGAAGTTCCACAAGCGGTAATTATTATCCTTTTTGCATTCAGAAATTTTTCCTTATTATCGATGAATCCTGAAAGTGTTATATTATTTTCCTCAATATTAACCCTACCCCGCATGCTGTCGCTCAACGTTTTGGGCTGTTCGAAAATTTCTTTAATCATGAAATGAGGATAACCACCTTTTTCGAGTTGAGTTAAAGTCATTTCCAGTTTTTTAATTTCGGGTGTTTTTTCTACATCCGAAATTGTTCTGATTTTTAATTCCTGACCACGACGTAGCGTAACAATCTCTTCCTCACCAACATAAACAACCTGATTGGTAAATTCCACAATCGGGGTTGCGTCCGACGCTAAGAAAAATTCATCCTCACCAATACCAACTACTAAAGGACTTCCTTTACGTGCAGCCACTATTGTGTCGGGTTGATCTTTTTCGATTACAGCAATAGCATAAGCTCCAACCACCTGATTAAGAGCCAACTGCACAGCTTTCGTTAAATCTACCTTGTTCGATTTTTTAACAAACTCTATCAATTGAATCAACACTTCGGTATCGGTATCGCTGTTGAAAGTATAACCTTGTTCTTTTAATCCTTCTTTTAAAACTGCATAATTTTCGATAATTCCATTATGAATCAATGCAAGTTCTTCTGATTGAGAATAATGAGGATGCGCATTAACCTGATTGGGTTCGCCATGTGTAGCCCATCGCGTATGAGCTATTCCGATGGTTCCATGAATATCTTGTTGCTCCGCAAACCGAACCAAATCAGCCACTTTTCCTTTGGCCTTGTAAACGTTTAGGTTTTCGTTGTGAATCAATGCAATTCCTGCACTATCGTACCCACGGTATTCAAGTCGCTGAAGCCCCCGAATTAAAATAGGGTAAGCTTCCTGCTTCCCAATATAACCAACAATTCCACACATATATATTTTTTTTTAATTTGAAGTTTTTAGTTTGTAGTTCGTAGTTTGAAGTTTGTAGTTACTTCTTATATTATTTCATTTCTACATTGTTACATTTTTCATACTTACATTCCTACATTATTACATTCCTGCATTCTTACATTTTTCATTCCTTCATTCTTACATTCATTAATTTTTCCATACATTGGCACATTATAATATTGGCAAATTGGCAAATTATAATATTCGTAAATTAAATAATTAGCTCATTCTCAAATTTTTCCCCTTATCCTGTCCATGGCCTTCAATGTTCCTTCGCGACTACTGAAACCGGTAAATCGCATAAATCCTTCGCCTGAATTGCCAAAAACCACACCCGGAGTTCCCACAATTTGAAATTCGTACAAAAGTTGCTGAAAAAACTTCCACGAAGGTTGATTATCGGGAGTTTTAAACCAAACATACGGTGAACTTACTCCTCCATAGACTTCGAGTCCACCTGCTATTAATTCTTTTCGAATAATGGAGGCATTTTGCAAATAATAATTGATTAATTCCTGCACTTCGGCTTTTCCTTTGGGTGAATAAATAGCCTCAGCACCACGCTGCACAACATACGAAACGCCGTTGGTATAATTTGCATTTCTCCTACCCCAAAGTTTAATCAACTGAACCTGTTCGCCCATTTTTGAATAAACCACCAATTCGGGTGGAAAAACGGAGAAACCGCAGCGAAGTCCTGTAAATCCGGCTGTTTTGGAATAACTTCTTATTTCAATCGCTACTTTTTTTGCGCCCTTAATTTCATAAATACTACGTGGCACATCCGGTTCGGTAACATAAGACTGATAAGCCGCATCATAAATAATTATACTATCGTGAGCGATGGCATAATCAACCCAACGTTTCAATTCAGTTTTTGTAAGTGACGTTCCGGTTGGATTATTTGGATTACATAAGTAAATTATATCTACTTTTTCGTCGGGCAATTCAGGAATAAAAGCTGTTTCCTCAGTACATTTCAGGTAAACTATATTACTCCATTTCATATCATCATTAAGTACACCTGCCCTACCGCTCATTATGGTAGCATTTTCGTAAACCGGATAAACCGGATCGGAAATCGCAATAATATTATCACGGCCAAGTATATGACCAATATTTCCGATATCAGATTTTGCACCGTCATTAATAAAAACACTGTCTTTTGCCAGGTTTACTCCAATTTTCCGATATTCCTTAAGAATTTTTTCAATCAGAAAATCGTAGCCCTGAGGAGGACTATAACCTCGAAAAGTTGCCTGTTGACTCATTTCATCTATGGCATTATGCATAGCCTGAACTACTTCGTTTGGCAATGGACGGGTTACATCGCCAACCCCGAGACGTATAATATTTGAATTTGGATGTAGTAATTTATAGGCGTTAACACGTTTCTCTATCTCATCGAAACAGTAGATTTCAGGAGTTTTTAAATAATTCTCATTCGCTAATGCCATAACTTGAATTGTTAATTCAAAAAAGTTCTTTTTTTGTTTCTAACAGACTGCAAAATTGCGTTTTTTTTTTGAAAAATGAAAATTAATTTTCAACAAACTCAGGTAATAAATATGCAGATTTTTCAATTTCTATTCTTTTAAAAAAATAAAATTGTAAATTACATAAAAAGCCAAAATATTCTACAAATCTAAATTAACTATTGTCCGCCCTTTCAATTTCGAATTTAAAATATCATGTAAAGTATCAACAACTTCATTTAAAGATATTTCGGTATAAATTTCCATTAAGTTTGTTGGTTTCCATTGCTGCGAAAGCAAATCCCATAATGATTTACGTAGCGGCATTGGGTAATTCTGTGCTGAAATACCAATCAGAGAAATGCCCCTTAAAATAAACGGAAAAACCGAAAGATTTAACTGTGTTGACGAAACACTACCACAGGTTGTAACAGCTCCAAGAGGTGATAAAGATTTTATTATGTTCTCTAAAATCGGACCACCAACTGTATCAATTCCACCTGCAAAACGGGCGGAAGAAACAGGTTTTGAGTCTGTTACCTGAAAGTCATTTCTTGGAATAATTTCAGAAGCACCTAAGTTTTTCAAATATTCATATTCCGACTCTTTACCAGAAACAGCTACAACCTGATAACCCAATTGTGATAATATTGAAACAGCCACAGAACCGACTCCACCTGTAGCACCTGACACAACTATTTTACCATCAGCAGGTTTAACAAGTTCCGAGAGTCGACGAACTGAAATTCCGGCGGTAAAACCTGCTGTACCAATGATCATGGATTCTTTTAATGAAAGATTTTCGGGAAGCAAAATAACCCATTCGGCTGGAACACAAATGTATTGACCAAATCCACCGGGTGTATTCATTCCCAAATCGTAACCTGTTACAATAACTTCATCGCCCGGTTTGAAATCTGTAACATTCGATTGGACAACAATTCCTGCCGCATCAATACCAGAAGTATGCGGATATTTTTTGGTAACTCCTTTATTGCCGGAAGCTGACAAAGCATCTTTATAATTTATTGAAGAATACTTTACTTTGATCAACACATCATTCGAAGGTAAATCCCGGGTATTCAACATTTTGATTTCAGAAACAAATTTACCCTCAATTTCTTCTGTAACTATCGATTTGTAATTGATATTTTCCATAAAAAAAACTACATAAAAAAACAAAAACGTTGAAGCCGAGCACCTCAACGATTTAAGTTATGTTAATAACAATTGTTTGAAAATACGTATATTCATCCAATTTGTAATCCTATT
>JAKLIM010000114.1 GCA_022709605.1 Bacteroidota bacterium
TAAAGTATCAAGAATGTACGCTTTTTTTACTTCATCCCAATTCTTTTCAAGATGTTTGTAAGTTGCAATTTGCTGAAAATCCCTTATTTGAGTAGTATTATTTGTAGAAATGCTGTATTTGAATGTTGTAACCAACGGACTACTCACTACCGTTTGTATGTTTTCGTTCACGTCGTACCAAACTTCAAGCCTGTCAATTTTTACATCGCCAATATGGTAATATTGAGCATAAAATGCCACATTGTTGCCCGCGGTTACACTGTTTGATGGTAATTCCCAAAAAACATGCGGTGCAACTTGTCCCACTCTGACTACATTGTCAATCGGATCGTTTATTTCGCAACTTGCGAAAAATGATGCTATCGATACAAAGGCGATCACTTTTATATTGAATATCTTTTTCATTTTTTTCTTATTCTTAAAATAATGAATTACGTATTATTTGTGCGCATCGTTAAAAACAGCCCAAATCATAGGTTTTTTCAACCATTCCGGATTTCGGAATGCTCCCAGTCTGTCTAATTCAGCCTTATTGTATTTTTCTTCCGTTTCCGGATCATAATTCAATCGTTGTATCCAGATTTCCTTCACCGAACCATCCGTGTTTTTTTCTGTTGTCCAATAGGGTTCATACAAATTGTAAGGTCGCTTTAATCCCGGGTAAATCACTGCTCCATTGTAAGTTATACCATTTGTGCTGTTGCTGTAATTATACCGGCGCATATCATTCCATTGTTCAGGTTGCAGGTACATACAAATGTATTTGTGACGCATCAAGTGACCGATATCAAAGTTTGATAAGGCAGGAAAATACTTGGCCATGTTCTTAAATCTAGTTACATAACTTGCTTTCGCAGCATGTCGGGCCAGATTAAAATCTACAGCAGCTGTCATTTCTGTTAATGCTTCTTGTTTTGAACCTTTCCAGTAGAGTGCTTCGGCCTTCATAAATTTGAGTTCTTCGGTCAGCATTAACGATACAAAACCTGTATTTTTAGTAAAAACTGATGTGAAAAGGTCGGGATAATTCGTTTCTTTATACGAAACTCCCATGCCAATGTTGGCATCTAAATACCTGAATTTATTCGAAGGGTCGTTGGTTGGACCAACCCGGGCTGTCATAATTTTTTCCATGCGGGGATCTTCGGAATAACCAATGGTGAAAATATTTGGCACATCATAAAGTCCCATCATCGTTTTGCACAAAAATTTAGTAGGGATGGCCTTATCCATTTCATTTTTACGACTTTCCCATGCATTGATAGCTGGTTGAGCAGGTCCCCATGGACTGTTTTTTTCACCCGAACCACCATCGTAATTGTAATTAGGTTCTTTCCAACCCACCATGGCACTATCCACTGCATTTATAATCAGCTGGCAATTTGCAGGTGTGTTGTCCCAATTTGGTAATTTGCGTAAAAGGATTCGCGCTTTTAATGCGTAAGTAAATGATTTCCATTTGGTTAAATCACCTTCGTAAATCCTGTCAATCGATTTATTAATTGGTTTATTGGAGGGTGCTTTTGTCCATTCTTCATTATTATAAAGGGCAATAAGATCATCAGCTTCTTTAAGCATCCAGGTGTAAATTTGTTCCTGTGTGTCGTATTTTGGTGCTACCGAAGTGTATGATTCAGAAAGTGGCATGTCGCCAAAAGCATCGGTGGTAAAGAGAGTGGACATTAAACGAATTGTTCGTCCGATAAGAATGAAATTGTACGATTTTTCACGCTCGGCTACTTTGTTCATCTCGTTGATATTCACACCTAAATCGTAATAATGACGACGCCATTGCGGATGACGGTTCATCGACAAAAATTCCCAACCGCTTTTGTAAGCATAAATGCCGGTCTGACTGCGACCACCCGTTGTAAATGTTTGTGCAAGGTAATTTCCGTATTCAGCATGGTCGTAATTCATTTGTGCTGCATAAAAAATGATAACAGGTAACTCCTTTTCGGCAGTAACAGTTATTGCTTTGTCAGGATTTACATTTATGTCTAAAAAATCGCTGCAACTTCCAAAAATTAGCATCAAAAAGGAAAGAAATATAAGTTGTATCTTTTTCATATTGATTCTGTATTTTATAAAGTTATACTTAAGTTGAAGTTGAAACTCCGGGTGTTTGGTACATTGAAATTGTCGATTCCTGATCCTCCCGAACCACCTGCCGAAGTGTTAATGTTAATTTGCGGATCGGAACCTGAATAGCGCGTAAGCAAGAAAAGATTACGTCCGGTAAACGATACCTTTAATTCTTTGAGAACTGTTTTTTTGACAAATTGAGTCAAATCGTACCCAAATGTTACATATCCAAGGCGAATATAGGAACCATCTTCAATAAAGTTGGAACTAACTGCAGTGAAATAATTATTCATTGTTTGCTGATCGAAAATAACTGCTTTTGTATTTGGTAAATACGAGCCATCGCCCTGAAGTACCACGCCGTCGAAAATTACCTGTCGGTTGCGGTAGGTTTCCAAATCCTTGTGTTGACCGCTTGAATAAAGCGATCGGGCCGTTAAATTAACAACATCGCCTCCTTTGCGTGTATCGAATAAAAATGATAGTGTCGCATTTTTATAATTAAATGTTGAAGATAATCCGAGTAAAAAGTCGGGTTCGCGGTTTCCGATTAAATTACCTTTGGCCGGACTGATAACCGGATAACCTTCGGCGGTACAAATCATTTTTCCATCCTCGGTACGCTGATAATCCTTGCCTGAAATGGCTGTGGTAGAGCCATGTAAGTAAGCGGTTGGGAAAATATCGCCATATTGCGTACCCTGAATTTCGACCAACTGATCGGGCAACGAAATAACCCGTCCACGGTTCAATCCAAAGTTTAGATTTGCCGTCCATCTCAGGTTTTTCCTTTTCAGTATTTCCTGTTCCAATGTTGCTTCAATCCCATAATTTTCAACTGCACCTTCATTTCTGGTTTCAAGAATATTCCCCGAAGCCGGCGAAACGCGAACATTTACAATCTGATTGTTGACTGTGGTGGAATAATATGCAATGTCAAATTTGGTTTTATCCTTAAAAAATCGCAAATCAGTTCCTATTTCCCAGGTTTTTGTCATTTCAGGAATTAATATTTTGGCTACACTCGAAGTTGGATCGGCTGCATAACCACCATCAGGAAAAGTAGGGAATTGTTTAAACTTCCGGTCGAATAAATAATAGGTTGCATCTTTTCCGGCTTTTGCCCAGTTTCCTCTTATTTTTCCATAACTAAAATAGTCATTCGCCAACTGAAATAATTCGGAGAAAATTACGCCTGCGGTAATCGATGGATAACTGTAAGGGCTGTATTCGGGAGTCAAAGTTGATGAGTAATCATTTCGACCGGTAACGCTGATATGAGCCAACCCTTTGTAGTCGAACTTTGCTTCACCGTAATAACCAAAGGTGTGTTTCTGAGTTCTGTACAATGAAATATCCTGCCCGTTAATTACTTCAGCCACGTTTTGCATGCTGTAAAAACCTCCGGGAATAATAAAATCACGTCCGCCCATTGCTGAGGAAATGCCGTTAAACGTTTTCACTTCTGTCCCTGCCAGAAATTCCAGCGCAAAATCCCGACTGATTTTCACTTTGTAAGTTGCCAATAATTGAGCTGCAATCATTTGACTTTTACTATTCGAATAATTAAATGTACCGAAATAATCTAAATCGACACTTGGTAAATCAACGACTGAAAAATCGGATTTCGCGTATCGCGGTGTGGTATATGATGTTGATGCTGAATTGGTTTGATCGGAACTTACACGTCCGGTAAGTTCAAGATTCTTCATCGGTTTCCAGATTATCGATCCCTGCAACACATTTCGGGTTGATTGATTCTGCCCAAAATCTTCGTAACGCGACCATAACGGACTGATCGGAGAATCCTCCAGTTTATCAGCCAAATAGCGGCGATGAATGGAACCATCCGGATTTTTGTAATTTGTAATATCATCATTAATCGGCCAGTTATAAATCGACGACATCGACGCTCCAAATCCTCTCGATACATTATTTATAATATTAACATTCATATTGATGGTAAGATTTTTTGAAACAATATATGACCCTTTCAACAAAATACCCATCTTGTTTAAATAATCGTTTGGAACAATTCCATCATTTTTAGAATAATTGGCCGAAGCTGATGCTGTGAAATTACTTGAACCACCCGAAGCCTGGATATCATATTTTTGATAAATGCCTGTTTTCAAAAAATTACCTACATTATCATAAGTTTGTTCACCGTCCTGAATCAATGGTCCCCAGCCTCCGCCGGTTTGTTCTTTGTAAAACCCGGATGCTCCCGGTCCATACATTTGTTGAATTTGTGGCACGCGGTATGCATTATCTATTTGCAAACTGGTGCTGGCACTTACTTTTACTTTACCTTCCGATCCACTTTTGGTTGTAATCATAATCACGCCGTTGGCTGCTTCCTGACCGTATAATGCAGAAGCAGCAGCTCCTTTCAAAACAGTTACATTTTCAATATCGTTTGGATTGATGTCGGCAGCTTTGTTTGCTCCACCCGAAACTGGCATCCCGTCAACAATAAATAACGGTTCGTTATTTTGCGAAGGGTTTATCGATGAAATACTGCGGATAATACTTTGTGAGCCTGAATTGGCCGATCCGCCTGAATTTGTCACACTTACCCCTGCAATTTTTCCTTGCAATGAATTTACAAAATTTGCCGAACGACTATCGGTTAACGCGTCGGAATTTACACTTTGTACCGCGAAGTTCAATTTCTTTTTCTCCTGCCTAACGCCCATGGCTGTAACAACCACTTCGTCGATGGAGATGGCACTGGAAGCTAAAATCACATTCAGATTGGCTGACGTAACAATTTTCACCTCTTTGGGTTCCATTCCTACATAGCTGAAAAGAAGTGTAGCTCCGGTATTTACCGAGATTGTGTAAACGCCGTTGTAATTGGTTATCGTTCCGTTAGTGGTTCCTTTTTCAACTATAGAAGCTCCGATAATTGGCAATCCGTCATCTTTCGAAGTTACAACACCTGTGATGGTTGCTTTTTGCGAAAAAACTGACAGGCATATAAAAAAGAATCCGAAAAAAAATAGTATGGCTCTTTTCATAAATCTGATTTAATTACTTTATAATTGAGTTTTGTGAATATATTTTAAATAAAAATACAAAAATGAATATGCAAAATAAGACAAAAGAAATCAACATCCAACCTCCTTACTTATGTTTAATAACATATTAACAATTTATTCATTGTTGTGTGCCCGAATTCTGAATTCTGTAGGCATCAACTGCTTTTTTTACTGAGCCATGAATTAATAATATGTTTTTAGCCTGATCGTAACCAATTCCTAATTCTTCAATAATCATTCTGGTTCCACGATCCACTAATTTCTGGTTCGACAGTTGCATATTTACCATTTTATTGCCTTTTACGCGGCCCAGTTTTATCATCGTCACCGTTGTAATCATGTTAAGCACAAGCTTTTGCGCAGTTCCGGATTTCAAACGGGTACTTCCGGTTACAAATTCAGGTCCCACAATGACTTCAATTTTAATTTCGGCTTCGTTGGCAACCGGCGAATCGGGATTACACGAAATAGATGCTGTCAGAATTCCGTTTGCACGCGCATTTCGCAACGCACCTATCACATAAGGCGTTGTTCCTGAAGCTGCAATGCCGATAACCGTATCTGATTGGTTTATATTTCGCTCAACCAATTCCTGCCAGCCTTTTTCGATATCATCTTCGGCGTTTTCCACCGGATTGCGTAAAGCGGTGTCGCCACCTGCAATCAAACCCACTACCAAATGCGGAGGCATGCCAAAAGTTGGTGGAATTTCAGATGCATCGAGTACACCAAGTCGACCACTCGTTCCTGCACCCAAATAAAAAATCCGGCCTCCACGCTTCATTCTTTCAACAATTTTTTCGACAAGTAGTTCAATCTGAGGCAATGTTTTTGATACTGCTAATGGAACTTTCAGGTCTTCCTCGTTCATTTCTGACAGCAAATCATGAACTGATTTTTTATCTAAATTTTCGTGAAGTGAATTTTGCTCGGTAATTTTTTGAAAAGCCATATTAATTTGTTCTTTAAAAAGATAAAAAAACTTTTGGTTTGTTTAATGATTTTTGATTTCTAAGTCTATAGTTTTTGAATTAGAATGTTATTTGAAATTAATTATTCTCGATTTCAATATTCTCATTGTTTCCTCGTTGATTTGCCTTTAAACTTGTAACGACCTTTTTTCCTGTTTTTTCTTCAATTTCTCGTCGTGTGTTTCCTGCAATAGTGCCACCTTGACGCGCAATTTGCCTATTGTCGTTAAATGTTTTGGGTTAATTTGAAAAGCTGTTCTGTATCAGCTACATCGGTTAATCGCATTTTGCCATCTTCAGCAAGTAATTTCAACCGGTTACAATTTGTAACCGTTTCGTTGCCGTCATTAACTAATCTGTTTTTCATCAATTTCCAGTAATTTCTGGCGGTCTGATGCGAAGACTGATCAGTTAAAACACCTATTACATCAACAATTGAAAAGTACCATTTTTCTTGTTCATCGTCCCAGTGAGTGCGTATTTGTTTTTCATTAAATAATTTAATGGCTGTTTCTTTGGTCATAGTTTTTTGTTTAGTTTTAAATTGCTGATTCCTAATTGTGTTCAATATTTTTTTAATTCAAGAGAACGCCCTGCTTTGAGCTGTATTAATTCAATTTTAAGCATGATATTTCAATAATCCATCCATTGGACTTTTAGCTATTTCTGAAATTACGATTCCGCGCTCTGATGCAACAATTTCCAACGTATCCCTGAAATAATGTGCAATAGATCCGATAAATCCTACTTTTATTTCTTCCAACGGGTATTGCATTACATTGCGAGCCAAAAATGAATCGAATGAATCATAAACTAAGTTAAAAATGGATGGTTCTTCGATGTGTTCGAGTATAAATGGGCTGAATTTTGCCAGAAACCGGTTTGGAAATGGCTTTTTATATACGTTTTCAAGGATTTGCGCAGGTGTAAGCTCGTATTCGTCAAGCAATTTTTCGCTCAGCCAATCGGGAAGCTGTTTTTTGAGGCAATCGGCAATCAGCAATTTTCCGAGCACTGCACCACTGCCTTCGTCGCCAAGTATAAAACCAAGCGGCGAAACGTTTTGAACAATCTCATTCCCATCGTAAAAGCATGAATTTGAGCCGGTTCCAAGTATGCATGCTATGCCTTTTTCGTGTTGAAACAAAGAGCGTGCTGCACCAAGCAAATCACTTTCTATTTCAATATCTGCTTTAGGGAAAAACTGCAAAATGGCATTTTTAACCAATGCCTTTTTTTCGGGAAACGAACAACCTGCTCCGTAAAAATGAATTTCGGGAATAGTGCTATTCTCAAGTTCCGGTAGCAATTGATTTTCTAAATCAGTAATAATTTCCTTTTCTGTCTGATAAAATGGATTTATTCCATTGGTTAAAATATCTTTAATAATTAAGCCATTTTCAACTAAACACCATTGTGTTTTTGTTGAGCCACTGTCAGCAATTAATTTCATCTTCTTTTTTTAGTTGTTTTTAAGAAATGATAAGAAAAAATTTGAACATTCAAAGTAAGTAAAGAAAACTGAAATAAACAATACTGAATTATATAAATATTTATAGTTTCGAAGAATTATTTACATTTTTATAAACATTATTTTCATTCAATTGGTTCAATAAATATCAAATTGAAATGTTTTTGACTTATTTAATATTAATCAAAAAGTTATATTGATTATTTCTTATATTTCAATTAATAAGTACATCAAAAAAAGATATTTCTGTTTATAGTTTTTTAGAACATTATAAAACTATTTATGACTACATAATAAGCCAGATAATTCAATCTAAATTATATTTTATATTGAATATATTTTTTGTTTAAAAAATTTATTTAATTTTGTGAACTGTTATTCGGCTCAAATAAATGCATTTACGGTTAAATCTGACCGTTATAACAAACTATTATAATAGAATTCGCTTTTTAAAAAATACTATTAAATAGTCTGATTATAGTTACATAATAATTTATAATTTAATCAAATCATTACAAATTATACAACCATGCGAATCTATTACTACTT
The DNA here is from genome assembly GCA_022709605.1 of Bacteroidota bacterium. Lineage (GTDB taxonomy): Bacteria > Bacteroidota > Bacteroidia > Bacteroidales > Paludibacteraceae > Paludibacter. The sequence goes on from JAKLIM010000114.1 coordinate 8,121, forward strand.
TCTTTTATTGTTTTTTATTTCAACTTTTCAATTGAATGGACAGAACGATTTATTAAATGATACGCTCACAAATAGCGAATTGTACGAAAAATTGATTTTAACTGTAAAATCAAACTTTGCACCCGATTCCCGCACTGCAATTTTCAATATAAAATCGGATACTACCATTGGAGGAAAAATTGTACTTAGGGGTAAAACCAACCTGATAGAAGCTCATGAGGCAATAAAGAATATTTTTACCGAAAAACAAATTCCGTTTATAGATAAAATCAAGCTTTTACCGGACAAATCGTTGAATGAAAAAATTTACGGTGTAATTAATAATTCAGTTTCCAATCATAGAACTAAACCTTTGTATGCATCAGAATTAACAACCCAGTCATTATTAGGAACACCTGTCAATATTCTTGAACGAAATGGTTATTGGTATCGTGTGCAAACGCCCGATAATTACATATCATGGGTAGATTACGGTGGAATTCAGTTAATGACTAAGACGGAGATAAATACCTGGTTGACTGCACGGAAGATTGTGTTTTGGAAACAATACGGTCAGAGTTACAAAGAGCCAAACGTTAATTCGCAAACTGTATCTGACCTCGTTGTATGCGATGTGCTTAAATATATTTCTACAAATGGAAAATTTGTACACGTTGAATACCCCGATGGAAGAAGGGCTTATGTGAAGAAAACAGACTGTCGAGATCATGATGAATGGCTGAAAAACGCAAACCCAACACCCGAAAATATTATAAATTCTGCTTATCTATTCATGGGTTTGCCTTATCTTTGGGGCGGCGCATCATCAAAAGCGGTTGATTGTTCGGGATTAACTAAAATGGCATATCTTATGAATGGAATTGTTATTCAGCGAGATGCATCGCAACAAGCACTTTATGGAGGCTCAATCGTGTCCAATTCAGAGTATGAAAATATTAAACCTGCCGACTTGCTTTTTTTTGGTGAAAAAGATCCCGAATCAGGAAAAACATCCGTAATTCATGTGGCTTTATATCTTGGTAATTTTGAGTTTATTCATGCCGCCCGATATGTTACAATTAATAGTTTCGACAAAAATTCGCCCGTTTACAGCCAATATCGGGTTGATAATTTTTTACATGCAAAAAATTATTCAAACAATATAGATTCTCCGGGCATAGTTAAAATTACGGATTGTGAGTTTTATAAGATTCGAAAATAATACGACATTAAAATCTATAGTATGGGCACAAATCGTCGTGATTTTTTAAAAGTATCAGGCACTTTATTGGGACTTTCGCTTCTGGAAAATAAGATTTTTTCAGCTCCGTTGTTTAATATTGCTTCGTCAAAATCAAATACTAAAATGAAATTATCATTTCAGAAGTACAACTTAATACTGAAACATGTATTCACTGTGGCCAGTAATTCAAGAACCTCCACTCCGGTAGTTTTAACCCAAATAGAATACGATGGATTTGTTGGCTACGGCGAAGCTTCCATGCCTCCTTACCTGGGCGAAACTCAGGAATCTGTATTGAGTTTTCTGAATAAAGTGGATCTTTCAAAATTCAACGACCCTTTTCGATTGGACGAAATTCTTGCTTATGTCGATTCAATTGATCAGAAAA
>JAKLIM010000115.1 GCA_022709605.1 Bacteroidota bacterium
TTTATGTAAATTTATTAAAGAAAAATTTCTTTAATAACAAAACTTTTTCCTATTTTTACACCGCAATAATTTATGAATCAGAACTAATAATTATTACAATAAGAATATAATGTAATTCGCTTAAAATCAATTATATGTTATTGATAATTATTTAGATGTCAATTTGTAATTTTTTAAACTTAAAATAGATTTTAAATACAATTAAAGCAATGAGTTTGTGAGAAAATTATTATAAAATTGTCTTCATCTTTACTCTTTGCTCTTTGTTCTTTTATCTTTCTTAATATTCACCTTAAATCACTAAAAAACACTGTAGGTATGGAAAATACCGTGATTAAATTTGCCATGGGAACGTGTGGTATCGCATCGGGTACGCAGGAAATTCTCAACTATTTCGACAAGGAACTCGCCAGACTAAATTACCCGGCTCAGCTTGTAAGTACTGGTTGCATGGGACATTGTTATGCCGAACCTACCATCACCATCGAATTGCCCAATCAGGAACCGGTTATGTTTGGAAACGTAAACGAAGAACGTGCCCGCGAAATTATCGACCGTTTTCTAATCCGGGGCGATAAAGCGGAAGGTGTAATTCCCGCCGATGTAGATTTTAACAGGAAACAATACCACATTGCGCTTGGGAATTGCGGAAATATAGATCCTGAAAATATCCACAATTACATTGAAAATGAAGGATATAAAGCATTAATCAAATGCCTGACTTCGATGAAGCCTGATCAAATAATTTCCGAAATTAAAACTTCGGGATTGCGGGGTCGGGGAGGAGGCGGTTTCCTGACCGGTCAGAAGTGGGAAAATACCCGAAAATCGAAAGGAACCCAAAAATATGTTGTTTGTAATGCCGACGAAGGCGATCCGGGTGCTTTTATGGATCGTTCGGTACTCGAAGGTGATCCGCATGCAGTAATTGAGGCCATGATTATTTGTGGTTACAGCATTGGCGCAACGCATGGATTGGTTTATATTCGTGCCGAATATCCGCTGGCTATCACTCGTTTGAAAACAGCATTGGCACAAGCAACCGAACAGGGATTTATTGGCAAAAATATTTTGCAATCGGGTTTCGACTTTGATATTGAACTGCGTTATGGCGCCGGTGCTTTTGTGTGTGGTGAGGAAACAGCGCTGATACATTCGATGGAAGGAAATCGGGGCGAACCTACGTTTAAGCCTCCTTATCCATCAACAAATGGATATATGAATATGCCAACTTGTGTGAATAATGTAGAAACATTGGCCAATATTCCTGCGATTATCCGTCGGGGTGCAGCCTGGTTTGCAGGCATCGGAACCGAAAAATCGAAAGGCACGAAAGTTTTTGCTTTGGCCGGAAAAATTAAACGCACCGGTCTGATTGAAGTGCCTATGGGAACTACGTTGAGAGAAATAATATTTGAAATTGGCGGCGGGATTAAAGGTGGTAAAAAATTTAAAGCGGTTCAAACGGGTGGTCCTTCGGGTGGTTGTTTGAGCGAAAAATACCTCGATACGCCCATTGATTATGATAATTTGCTGGCTGCAGGTTCGATGATGGGTTCCGGTGGTATGATTGTTCTGGACGAAGACGATTGTATGGTATCGATGGCCAAATTCTATCTTGATTTTTCGATTGATGAATCCTGCGGAAAATGTGCACCCTGCCGCATCGGTAACATGCGACTGCACGAAATGCTTGTTAAAATTACCGAAGGAAAAGGCGTAATAACTGATCTGCAGAAAATCAGAGACCTTTCTACTGTCATTAAAGATACTTCGCTTTGCGGATTGGGACAGACATCGCCAAATCCCGTGCTTTCAACGCTGAATCAGTTTGACGACGAATATGTGGCTCACATACGCGATGGAAAATGCCCTGCGCGACAATGCAAGGATTTGATCCATTATGTTATCATTCCCGAAAATTGTACCGGTTGTACGGTTTGTTTCCGCAATTGTCCGGTAGAAGCCATTTACGGCGAAAAAGGTCAAGTGCATAATATACTTGATAACCAATGTATTAAATGCGGTATTTGTTTAACGAAATGTAAGTTTAACGCTATTGTTATTAATTGAGAAAATAAAAAAAATAGGAAATTGAGAAAATAAGAAATTAAGAACTTAGGAAAATAAGTTCCTATTACTATCGGAAAGGAATTTAAGTGAATATAATTTTAATAATGTGTCAATCTTTACTATAGTAATTGGAACTAATCCCGATAATTATCGGGAGTCGTAAAAATTTTCAACTTTGCAGACCGCAAAGTCCCTCTCCTTGGGAGAGGGATTTAGGGAGAGGTCGATAAGTAAATTTGTACATTTTTTCTTTTCTATTACTAAAAGTCTTTAATCTATAAAAAAATGAAAGTAAAAATCACTATTGATAATATACAACATTCGGTACCGAGAGGCTTAACGGTACTTGAAGCTGCACACAAAGTTGGAGTAGAAATTCCTTCGCTTTGCTACATGAAATTGCACGACATAAATATTGAAAACAAACCGGGAGCCTGCCGGATTTGTGTTGTAGAAGTGAAAGGTCGGAAAAATCTTGTTCCTTCGTGCTGTACCGAGGTGGAAGATGGTATGGATATTCATACGCATTCTCTCCGGGTTATCAACGCCCGACGAACGGTTTTGGAATTAATTCTTTCGAATCACCCTGCAGAATGTCTAACCTGTTCTAAATCGGGCAACTGCGATCTGCAAAGTATGGCCGATCGGTTGGGTATTCGCGAAATTCATTATCAGGGCGAAAAATCAGTGAATAGAAAAGGCAATTCTCCGGCCATTTCGCGCGATCCGAATAAATGTATTTTGTGCCGAAGATGCGAAATGATGTGCAACGAAGTGCAAACGGTTGGCTGTCTTGGGGCTGTAAATCGTGGTTTCCATTCAGTGGTAACGCCGGCATTCGACAAAGATCTGATTAATTCGGTTTGTACTTTTTGCGGTCAGTGTGTAGCGGTTTGTCCCACGGGTGCATTGACCGAAATTGATGAAACAGCCAAAGTGGTTCGAGCACTTTCGGATCCAACCAAAACAGTTATTGTACAAACAGCGCCTGCAGTGCGTGCAGCTTTGGGCGAAGAATTCGGCAACGAACCCGGAACTTTAGTGACCGGAAAAATGGTGGCTGCCCTTCGTCGGTTGGGATTTCATTATGTTTTCGATACCGATTTTGCAGCCGATCTTACCATTATGGAAGAAGGTACAGAAATGCTCCGCCGATTGAAAGCGCATCTCGAGGGTGACGAAAATGTAAAGTTACCTATTTTAACTTCATGTTGTCCTTCGTGGGTCAATTTCTTCGAATATCAGTTCCCTGATATGCTCGATATTCCTTCGACTGCACGCTCGCCACAACAAATGTTTGGGGTGATTGCTAAAACTTATTTTGCTGATTTGCTGAAAATTGAACGACAAAATTTAGTGGTGGTTTCGATAATGCCTTGCGTGGCCAAAAAATACGAACGGGCAAGAAAAGAATTTCAACAGGATGGCAATTCGGATGTAGATATTGTGTTGACTACAAGGGAATTGGGACGCCTTATTAAATTGTGCAATATTGATCTTAATGCGCTGGAGGATGAAGAATTCGATCAACCCATGGGCGAATCGACCGGAGCAGGAGTGCTTTTTGGCACTACAGGTGGTGTGATTGAAGCAGCTGTGCGTACGGCTTATGAGCTGCATACCGGAAAACCACTCGAGAAAATTGAATTTGAAGAATTGAGAGGCATGGATAATTTGCGTGAGGCAACCATAGATTTCGATGGCTTGCCCATTCGAATTGGTATTGCACACGGACTTGGAAATGCACGAAAACTGCTGGAAGATATTCGATCGGGGAAAAGTCATTTTCATGCCATAGAAATTATGTCGTGCCCGGGCGGTTGCATCGGTGGTGGTGGTCAGCCTTATCACCACGGTCATTCCGAAATTCTTAAAAAGCGACAATTGTCATTGTACTCGGAAGATAAATCCAAAACAATTCGAAAATCGCACGAGAATCCTTTTATTATTTCGCTTTACAAAAACTTTTTGGGTGCGCCAATGAGCAATCTGGCACATCTACTTTTGCATACACATTATTTCGATAAAAAAGACTGATTATGATAGCACTGTCCGAAACTACCAATAATTTTTTGTACGAATTGTGCAAAAAGTACCGTAACGATGCACACGAATTAATTAATGTGCTACACGAAGCCCAGGAAATACTGGGTTATTTACCCGTAGAAGTGCAACATAAAATTGCATCGGAACTTAATATTCCGGATGCAAAAGTGTATGGTGTCGTTACCTTTTATTCGTTTTTCACCATGATTCCACGAGGTAAATTTAATATTTCCATTTGCATGGGTACGGCTTGTTATGTAAAAGGTAACGAATTGATTCTGGATGAATTCAAACGCAGGTTAAGCATCAAAGTTGGTGAAACAACTAAGGATGGAATTTTCACGCTTTCGACGCTTCGGTGCGTTGGAGCCTGTTCTTTAGCGCCGGTGGTTTCAATTGGCGATAAAGTATTTGGCAATGTAACGCCACTACAGGTTAAAAAGATAATTGACGAATATGTAGAAAAAGCGGAGGAAATGCATTAAAAAAAAAGTTTGAGGTTTGAAAATTTGAAAGTTTGATAATTTTCCACTTCCGTCCCGATAGCTATCGGGATATCGGGAAACTGTCAGGATTGAAAGTTTGAGGTTCGCTTTCAGTTGAAGGTTTATGGTTCAATATAACAAATAACGGTATCAATTATTGATGCCGTTATTTGTTTTATATCAACAGTTTATCTGATGTGTTTATAGGTTTTATTATTGATTTTCAAAATATAAACACCGTGCATAAGTGCTATTTGGCAAGCATCTATCATTTGCAATTGGTTGATCATTTGGCCTTGTAAATTGTAAATACTCACATTTGCCTGCCCGGCATATTGAATGGAAATTCCATTTTCGGTATTCAATATTATTGCTTTATTCTCATCAGGGAAATTATTTCCGGAGAGGATAAAAGCAGGAGAAAATTCATTTCCAAACCTATCAACCACCGAAACTGCAAACTGACACGTAGATAACAATGTGCTATATTTTGTGAGATCGAAGGAAGTGGAATAGCTTAACCCGAGTAAATATTGCGAAGTCTTGAAAACGGTTGAATCATTTATCAACCCGTTCGGAATGGCATAAATCGCAAACCGAACATTTTCATTCGCAAAATCCCAGTTTAAAGTAAGCGAATTAAGTTTTACGTTTTCGGGTGAACTTAATTTCGGATGCGATTTCCAATGCAAGGCCGGTACAAGTGCAGGTTTGGTAAATTTCTGTTCGCGTAGGTATTTAGTGAAATTTCCTTTTGTCCACAGATTTTTTATGCTGTATAAGACCGAACCGGGAGCATTATTTTTAGTTGAATTTCTGTTCCAGTCAATTTGCAAACCCACTTCGGCATCATCAAAATTGACAGAAGCTGCTACACGTTGTTCGGTTTTTGATAATCCGGTAAGCAAACCTCCTGCTTTTGTATATAATTTCAGTTCATGTAAGTTCTCCGGTATTTCGGCGTAGGGTATTGCCGGTGAATATTGTGGTGCTTTATATGTCGATGTTAAAGCGGTCATACTCATGCTTGAGTAAAAATATTTGCTGTATTTATTAGCTACATCCGACCACCAGGGGCAGAGTTTTTTATAATCCTGACCTGTACTTGTTGTTGTCCAGTACAATTGCGGCGAAATATAATCAACTTTATCTTGTTTCATCCAAGCCACAGGGTCGCAGTAAATTTGTTCGTACATATTCGAGCCGGTAATTCCAGCCGGCAGCGTTAAACCCTGAGCTGTAGCAACCGCAGTTTGGGTTGTCCAGATGCCGAAAGGCGAAACACCAAAATTGACATAGGGTTTCACCATTTGAATTGTATCATACACATCGGCAACCATTTTGTTCACATTATCGCGCCGCCAGTTGCTAAGGGTCATGTTTGATGGTTTGTAAAGCCCTTGTGAATAACTATCCAGGGTTGAATTTGTTCCGGCATAAGCGTAAAAATAATCATCGAAAATAATGCCGTCAATATCATATTTACTCAATATGTCGCCAACAACGTTTTTAATTAATTTGCGAACATTCGGATTACCGGGATCCAAAATAACAACTCCATCGGTGGTTTTTACACCATTGGTATACTTTGCATAATCCAAAATCCATTCGGGATGTGCTGTTTTATAATCACCCGGAAGTCCTGTGTATTTTCCTGCCGATGTTTCGTACCGATATGGATTTAACCACGCATGAAGTTCAATACCCCGTTTGTGGGCTTCTTCGATAGCAAAAGCCAAAGGGTCGTAACCGGGATAGATGCCGCGCGTACCCCCTAAATGTGCAGACCAGGGTTCGTACGCCGAATTATAAAAAGCATCTGTTTCCGGTCGAATCTGAAAAAGAACAGCATTCATGTTGGCTGCTTTTACCGAATCGAGAATGGAAACAAATTCGGCTTTTTGAGCAACAATATTGGCTGGTGTAACTGAAGTCATAGGAGTTGTCGGCCAATCAATCCGATAAACCGTAGCCAGCCATCCGGCACGCATCTCGCGTTTGGGTGGTTGCGCGTGGAGAATGAAAAATGTAAAGATGATATATGTGAGTATGGTAAGTTTTCTCATTATTTCGTTTGTGTTTTTTGTAAAACAACCGCCTTTTTCCAATTGAAAAAGGCGGTTGTCTCTTTTTTTAAGTCCCACTTGGGGGATTTAGTGCATTATTTGATAAACTTGGTAGCTTTTCCGTTAATACGGATAATATAAACACCATTTTTCAAATCACGACTGTATGTTCCACTTGTGATTGCTTTATCAATTAACATTCCGTTCATATTATAAAGTTCAACAGTCGCTTCGTTATCGAGGACAACTTCAATACCACTGTGAGTGCGAATAATACGGGCAGTTACTTCAATCTGAGCAGCTTCATTGACAATAAACATTTCAGCTTCATAAGCACCTTTGTATGTTTGAGGATATCTTGACGTGCCTAATAAATCAGTCGGTACTTCACCTAATTGTGTTACTTGAAGATTAGCATCCTGATAAGAAGCTGGAGCAATACGTAAATCACCGGTTGCTGCATCAACAAAATTTACATTACCAGATTTAGAACCAGCATCATAACTAAAACCAGCAGTTTGCCAATCCCCTAATGTTTTTCTTGCAATGCTGGTAACATAGCCAATATTTGCCGACGCACCTGAAACATATAAATCATTAAAGTCAGATGTAAGTGTACCATTTGATTTCCAGATACAATATGCATTTGTTGCATCTGTTTCGTTCAATATTATGTTGTTTTTGAGATTTACAACACATCCCGTTCCACTTATGTGAATATTTGATCTTTCGGTTGCATTTGAAACCGATGGATAATAAAAAGTATTATTAAATACATTATAAGTAGCAGCATCTTGTATATACATCAAAGACATTACGGTTGGAACTCCTGAACCTGTTGCAGCTAAAGTTCCACCAACAGAATTGTTTATCATATTTACAATTGAACCTGTTGCTGCTGTCAATCCACTTACACCAAATATACCACTAGTTACTGAATTATTTGTAGTCATAATAGGCATTTTGTTGTTTTTAATATTGAGAGTACCTGCCCACGAATTCCACATAATAGTATATGTTGTTGTAGCATTTAATCCACCATAGGTGTAAATGTTATTTCCAATCACTTCAGTAGTAGTTGTTGAACTCCCTACAAAATATAAATATACAGGTCTAATTCTACCATAAAGTATATTGTTTTTAATTATATTATTCGTTGAATAAATCGCAGGGGCTGTTCCATATCCAGTTATTGCAACAGCATAATATGGCGTAAGTGTTGGTTCACCAATGGTACAATTTTCGACTGTAAAATTATCACATGCACCAGTGGATTGTCCGTTTAAATAAATTCCTCTGGTTGAATTTGCAGTACTCATTGGTGATTGATAAGCTATATTTAAATTTTTAATTGAAGCATTATCACAATTGCCAAATAACTGTATAAGCATTCGTCCATTTGTACCATCATTCATTTTAAAGGTCATGTCTTTAGTCGTTCCACCAGTGGTGTTTGAACCATCAATAATTACGTTATCTGTATTATCAACACCAAATCCAGTGTAAGATGTTGCTCCTGCTGTGGTCACACATCCACTAAATGTTATTGTAGGCATTATAGTTGCAGCAGGTTTAATAGTAATAGTATTACTTCCGCTTGCTACCGCAATTTTTACCGGAGCTGTTTCCGATATATCAGAAATAATTTCAAATAACACACTACCACTCATACCAACGGTATTCAGATTATCTGCTGCAGCTTTTAATGTTTCATAAGTACCCCCAGATCCTACGGTGTAAGTTCCTGACATTTGTGCCATGGATAACATTGTTGTTGCCAAAAAGGCCATTAAAAAAGTAATTTTTTTCATAACTTATTAATTTTAAATGAATAATTATTTTTCGAGAATATTTTATTGTAAAATTAGAGAATATAAAATTTAAAAAATTGTTGAATATTATGTTTAAAAACAGAATTTTTATACACAAAGCAATTTGACTGTTCTTTTTTCGATAAACATCTGTAAGATTATAATTTTTCAGGCACATTATAAAAACCACAAATCAACTGTTCCCAAGACTTGAAACAGTTGATTTGCCTGTTTTGTTCAAGCCCTATTTCTTTATTATTCGTTTTACAGCCATTCCGGCAGCAGTTTTTACTTTTAATATGTAAACTCCTGATTGTAATTCATTTAACGAAATTTGTATGTGATTATTTGTAACCTGTTCGTTTGCAATGATCTGTCCTTTCAGATTATACAACTGATAAGATTCAATTTCTACACCTTTACTTTGAATTTTAATATGATTGACAGCCGGATTCGGAAAAACTTCAACTAATTCGGACGGATCAATAATTTCGTTGATGTTGGAAATCACCACTGTTACTTTTTGGCTGGAAGGTGCAGGTGTTGTAAAACTGTTATCAGCTTTTGGTAATGCCCAAACTCCGAGTCGTTTGTCGGAAAATGAAACTGCATAAACATTGCCGGCCCGGTCGAACGAAAGTCCTGCAGTGTTTACACCAAGTGCAGGTTTAATCGAATGTAATTTGGTGAGAGAAGGAACACCTGATTCATTGAATTTTACATCAAAAATCTTTACTTCGTTACTGCATCCCATGGCTAATTTTGTACCTTCGGCATTTACTGCCATTCCTCCGTGATAGGAATTTTCAATCAGGGTTGGTGTATTTCCTGAATTAAAATCAACCAGACCGCTTGTGTTTACATGAATGAGCGAAGGAATTAATGGGGCATCAGCCGCTCTATATTGCGATATCCACCATCCGCCACGGGTATCGGGTGCTATACACGAATTAAAATTTTGTTGCAGATTACCGTTCAATGCATCATTGTAAATTACAGTGGGGGCTGATTGATAGGGTGTAGCTAATGTGCCGATATTATATTGCAATAAATTGCCGGCGTTGGTCGCAGTTTCATTCACATAATCTTCGTCGAAAGTGTAAAGTCGAGTGTCATCGCCTGTGCCCATGG
>JAKLIM010000116.1 GCA_022709605.1 Bacteroidota bacterium
CCTGCATGTGTCAACAAATCGTAACTTGCTTCCAAATCTTTTATTCGTGCCGGATCTTCGTCGAGCAATAAAATATCGAAATTTTCGCGTGCCAAAAGTTTTGCTAAATGTGTGCCTACTTCACCGGCACCTGCAATAATAATTTTCATTTTTTAATACCTTAAATTTCTTAAAATTAGACCTTTATATGTTGTAAACTTAATAACAAATAATTAAAATTTCAATATTTAAATCCTATTCTTTAGTAGATGATTTTTCCATATCGCTCAGATAAATATTGAGCGAATTAGCCGAAATCCTGATTTCCATAACCGATAAACTCAATGAAATAATAAGCAGTAAAAGTGCAATTCCGAAAGAATATACAGAAACAGATTGCAAACCTATGTAAATAAAAAACATGGTTGCAACGCAAAGCAGCAGACTTGCAACACCTACTAATTGCATATTTTTAGTGAGTATAAGTCTTCTCCTTAAATTCATTATTTGGGCATGTGTCAATGCCGAATGATCTTCCATATACTTATCTTTCAGTGTTCTGACTAATTGTGCATAGGAAAGAAAACGGTTTGTATACGCCAGCAAAAGTAGCGAAATGGCAGAAAACAAGAATGTCGGAGTAATAAGTGTAAGTTCCTGCATGATTTTTAAATATAAAAAAAAACGCCTGATTGCTATAAAGTTTGGAGTGCAAAGATAGATGTTTTTTTTGTGTAAATTTGAAAATTGCAGAATTTCTACGATGTCATTTATTAATTAATAAATTAACGGGGTGATTTAAGTGAGTATGTTTTCATTATTTACATATAACATGCTGATTATATGCTATTTGTAAAATACGAAATAATTCATTTGTAATGAAAAATCGACACAATAAAATTCAACTATTGATAAGGGATAAAATTAATCGCACAATGCATAAAGATCGCCCCGGGGATTGACCAACAAAATTGGCAGGATTGATTTTTTAATGAAATGCAGCTCTTTGGGACCGAACAAAATATCGTCTAAACCATAATCGCGTGAAGCAGTGATAATTATAATTCCTGAATTTTCATTTTCAGCCAATTGTAGGGCTTCTTTTTCCACTTTAAAACTATCTTTTTCGGCTTTCCGAACACTGTATTTAAAGTTAAACTTATCGAATAACTCTTTCATCTTTGCTGTAGTATTTGCCGCTTTCGAACCATAATCTTTAGCCGTTAAAATGAAGATTTCCGAATCGCAAAACCGTCCGAATGCTGATGCAAACTGTGCTTTTTCAATTTCTTCCTCTAGAAACGTGACAGGGACTATTACCTTCGAAACATCAAGCACGGCGTAAATATCTTTGAATAAAATGTATGGAATGCGTAATTGACGACAAGCTGTTAGTAAAACTTGTATTTTTTTCGATTTATAATCCGATAATTGTAAAAACAAAAAAGAGGTATCAAATTCTTCGCAAAAGGTTGATAAGTTTTGTATTTTATTGAGTTCAATATGTATTGAAAAATCGTTTATTCTCAGTTCATTCAACTTTTCAATGGTTTCAACATGGAATGCCACTTTCATTTCGTCGGAAGCTGCAAAACGAACAACTCCAAAGCTTTTACCGAGCTGAGTGGCTAATTTCGAAGCACTTATCAGAATGTTTTCGGAAGTTTGAATGTTTTCAAGATAAACTAAAATCATGATTGAATTTGTTTGGTAAAGCTTATCTTTTTATTTCTTACTGATCAGATGCTTTAAAAAATCTGCAGGGTGATAAATGAGCATTCGCGGTCCCGAAAATTTCATGACACCTTTCATTTTTTGCCTCATTTCGGCATTGTAACAATGAATTTTACAATCCACACACTCGGGCTTGTTATCACCAAAAGGGCATTTCAGAAGTCGTTGGTTTGCATATTGATATAACTCTTCACATTCAGTACATAGCTTACTCCGATTGTGTTTAAGTTTACAGTACAAAACAATCATTTTATTAATTGTTTGAATCTGATATTCAATTTTGCCCATGCACTTTTTTAATTAATTTTCAGCAATTTAGCAATTTTATTTTTAAAACTTGTATTTTGCATAAAACCGGTGAAGTTTTGTGATCCGGGTCCGAAAGCAAAAACAGGAACAGGTGTACCTGAATGACCTTTTGTGGTATAAATGGCATTGATTTCACCTTTTACAATATCACCTGTCGGAATAGTCATTCCTCCGGTTTCGTGATCGGCTGTAATAATCACTAAAGTATTTCCGTCCTTTTCGGCAAAATCGAGTACTTTTCCAATTGTTTTATCAAAATCGAGCATTTCTTTTACTGTCTGTTCTGCATTGTTGTCGTGGCAAGCCCAATCTATTTGTGAACCTTCAATCATCAGGAAAAATCCTTTTTTGTTGTTATCGAGTATGTCAATTGCAGCCATTGTACCTTCTGTAAGCATATTTCCACGCTCGGGCATGTTCGGACTTTGATCTTCGTAAAGCAGACCGGCAAGTTTACCCGATGTCACTGCTTTAACTTCATCCAATGTGAAAGCAACATTGTAATTTTTTTGTTTCAGTTTTTCAATAAGATTCTGATTGTCAGCTCTTTCAACAAAATATTTTTTTCCACCACCAATAAAGACATCAACATCGGTTTTCAAGAAATCCAATGCAATTTCTTCGTTCATATTCCGGTTTGGCTGATGTGCAATGAATGAAGCCGGTGTGGCATGAGTCACTGCACAAGCTACAACAATACCGGTTGCTAAATTATTTTTTTCGGCAACTTCCAATATCGATTCAGCAGCAACTGAATCCGGAGTCACACCTATCATATAATTATTGGTTTTCACTCCACATGCCAATGCAGTGCCTCCTGCACCCGAATCGGTTGTAAAATTATTAGCCGAATAAGTTTTTGAAAACCCGGAGTAAGTACATCTTTCGAGGTTTAGTTTATTTCCGTTAGCCACCATTCCGGCATATATTTGCGATAAACCCATGCCATCGCCAATCATAAAAATCACATTCTGTGGTTTTTTAGCTTTCAAATTCAGGGCTAAAACAATGAGAAAAGCGCTTATTAAAATGATCGATTTTTTTTGTAAGTTCATAGTGTGTAAATTTTAAAATGCCAAAATCAAATCAATAAAAGGTAGATTTAATTTTGGCATATAATATTATAGTATAAAATTTTTATTTTGATAACTCATTTGAAATTCCTTTTAATTCCTGTCGGACTTTTTTTAAACGCTCAACTATGCGTTGTTGTTTAGCAACCACATCCATTTTTTGTGTAATTTTTCTTTTTGCACCTTTTAAAGTCAGTTTCTGATCTTTTACAAGAAAAATGATCTGATTGATGGTTTCAAGATCCTTTTCGGTATAAAACCGGGTGCCTTTTTCGTTGCGTTTTGGTTTGAGGTTGTCAAATTCCTTTTCCCAAAAACGCAGATTTGACTGATTAATTTTCAATATTTCAGCCACTTCTGATATGGAATAATATATTTTTTCCATAAAATACGATTTTTATTTCTTTAGGATTTTAAGTCTTTTTCCGGGTTGTATTTTAGAACTCCGGAGGTTATTCCAATTCTTTAATTTTGTAACAGAAACACCGTAACGCACTGCTATACTGCTCAATGTCTGACCTTTTTTGATGGTGTGATACATTACTTTTCCGGATCCGCCCGGAGATGAAGAAGGAATAGCCTGTACTATTTCGATTTCGCTTCGTCTGGTATTGATCAGGGAATCGGCTTTAAACGAAACAATATCATTGTATTTATCGATAAAATGAATGGCGTAACGTATGGGGAGACACAAGGTATATGGTTTAATATTTCCGGGAATTATGTCTTTTCGGTATTGCGGATTAAGCAGTCGGATTTCTTCAACGGGCATATTCATAACTTTCGAAATCTGTTCAAAATGAATGCGTTGATTCACCATAATCGTATCAGTCATTTTTGGCATCTTCACAATCGCCTTACATATATTATGCTGCGCGGCATAATGCATTGCGTAATTTGCTGCAATAAATATTGGCACGTAACCTCTTGTTTCTGCCGGTAAATAAGGATAAATTGCCCAGTAATCGCGTTTTCCGCCAGCCCGGCGTATGGCTTTATTTACATTACCCGGACCGCAATTGTATGCCGCAATAACTAAATGCCAGTCGCCATAAATTGAATATAAATCTTTCAGAAATCGTGCAGCTGCATTTGTGGCTTTTATCGGGTCTAATCGTTCATCAATCAAGCTATTAACTTCGAGCCCGTACATTTTGCCGGTGCCTACCATAAATTGCCATAAACCGGCAGCACCCATTCTGGAAACAACCGTTGTATTCAAAGCCGACTCAATAATGGGTAGATATTTAAGCTCGAGGGGTAAATTATTCGAATTCAAAACTTCTTCGAACAATGGGAAATAATATTCGCTCATTCCCATCATGAACTCCATTTGTTTGCGTTTACGAACGGTGTATAATTCAATAAATGTACGTACAGTATTGTTGTAAGGCATTTCCATTATACAAGGCATTTTCGACAAACGTAGCTTGTAAATCGAATCGGTCAGATTAGTTGGAATTTCGCCGGTATCGCAATTTGATGCATCAGCGTATTTTACAACCCAAGAGTATAAAAGATTATCCAGGGAATTATCAAAATCGACAGGAACAGCAATCGATGAATCGGGATGCATAAAATTTTCATTCGGGGCAGAAACATTTTTTTGTTCCTGAGAATATGCTGTAAAACATGTTGAAACCAACACGCCGGCGATTGCTAAAAACACTTTAAAATTCATTTTTTGTACTTTCTATCTGAAAATTTATTTTAAATTAAAACATAACTGTAAACCGGGAGAACTACGGTAACCGTATTGATTTTCAATTAAAACCGGTTTTAAATTCAGGGATAAATCGTTACTTATATCAAAATCGTATAACTGAGCATCAACAAAAGCATCAACCAATGTTAAACCGTAATAGGCGATTGAAATAATCACACTTAAATCACGGTTATAACGATATTTTTCCATTCCCGTTTTCAATACATTTGTATATTCCGCCTTTCCGCCATAATCATCAATCGTAGACCCCTTTGGTAGTATTTGCAAATAACTGGCAGTAGATTCATCAGTATCGATAATATCACGATATCCATTTTTAAATGCTTGATAACGTATTGAATTATAAGTAATTGTATATGCAAACCCTAAAAATCCTGCATATACGATTGGTAACTTCCAGTATTTTCTATTCATAATCTGACCGTAACCCGGTACGATCGCACCCATCCAAATTACTTTCTGAGGATCGGGTTTAAATTCTTTACTTTTCGCTGTATCAGTTGGTTGAACTACAACTTCCTTTTTGGCCTTTTTTATCGATTTACGAACTATCGTATCAGATTTTGTGGCCATTATTGTTGTATCCTGTGTCTGAGATAAGACCTCTGATGCAAAAAGTAATGTTATGATAATTAATATGTTGGCAAATAATTTCACTCAATAGATAAATTAAATTCGATCAAACAATTCCATTATATGTGTTAATTCCTCGTCGTTTGTAAATGGAATTGAAATTTTCCCTTTTCCATCCGTATTGCAGGTAAAATGTATTTTTGTCCCAAAAAGTTGGTTTAACTGACTTTTAAGATCCTCGTATTCTCTTAAATTTCTGATTTTATTAAAATCGGAGCCTGTTTTTGCATTTACCGTTAATTCACCGGTTTCGGCATATTTACGAACCAATTCTTCAACTTTTCGAACTGTGTAATCGTTTTTAATAATTTCCTCGTACAAATGAAGTTGTTTTGCAGGATCATTCAGTCCAAGAATGGCACGGGCATGACCCATATCAATTTTTTTGTCTTTGATTCCCATTTGTATTTCGGCAGGTAAACGCAACAATCTCAAGTAATTAGCTATTGTAGTACGTTTTTTCCCAACCCGGTCGCTCAGTCGTTCCTGGGTTAGTTTATATTCTTCCATCAACCTGTAAAAAGTCAGTGCAATTTCGATGGCATTCAAATCTTCGCGTTGAATGTTTTCAATCAGTGCCATTTCCATAACCTGCTCATCAGCAGCCGTTTTAATATAGGCAGGGATTGTTTGTAGTCCAATTAATTTTGAAGCTCTGAACCTGCGTTCTCCTGCAATAATTAAATACGTTCCATCATCATTTTTACGTAAAGTAATGGGTGAAATTACACCCAATTCACGTATTGAACCCGCCAGTTCAGAAAGCGTTTCTTCATCAAAATAAGTTCGTGGTTGATTGGGATTAGCTACAATCAAATCCAAATCCACTTCACTTATGGAAGACGAACCACTTGTGTAAATTGAATCAGTATCGATTAATGCTCCCAAACCACGTCCAAGTGCCATTCCAGTTTTTTTTGCCATTTTTTAAAAATGTATATTTTCAAAAATAAAAAAGTTTTAACTCCAAAATTGATTTTGGTGAAAACCCGATTACAACTTATTTTTTAGGATTAATTCTTTAGCCAAATCCATATAATTCGATGAACCTTTCGATTCAGCATCGTAAAGAAGTACCGGTTTACCATGACTCGGAGCTTCGCTCAATCGTACATTGCGGGTAATTACAGCATCGAAAACCATTCCTTCGAAATGTTTTTTTACTTCGGCATAAACCTGATTTGCTAACCGTAAACGATTATCGTACATGGTCAGTAAAAAGCCTTCAATTTCGAGCGCAGTATTCAGTTTGCTTTTTATTATCTTTATAGTATTCAGCAACTTGCTAATTCCTTCGAGTGCAAAATATTCACATTGTACCGGAATTATAACCGAATCGGATGCCGTTAGTGCATTAACGGTAATTAATCCAAGCGACGGAGAACAGTCAATAAAAATATAATCGTACTCTTCTTTTAAAGGTACAAGGATATTTCGCATCACTTTTTCGCGGTTATCCATGTTAAGCATCTCAATTTCAGCACCAACCAAATCGATATGCGAAGGTAAAATAAATAAATTTTCAATTTCTGTTTTCAAAATGGATTGCGAAGGCGGAACATTTTCGATCAGACTTTCGTAGATTGTAAATTTCAACGTACGAATATCAACTCCAAGTCCCGATGACGCATTGGCTTGTGGATCAGCATCGACCAACAATATTTTTTTTCCGAGCGTTGCCAACGAAGCAGCCAGATTTATTGCAGTTGTGGTTTTTCCTACACCGCCCTTTTGATTCGCTAATGATATAATTTTTCCCATTTTACAGGTGTTAATATTTTTTTTGCAATGATTCAGTAATATCAAAAGTAAATTTTCACTTTATCGTTTTAATTTGAAGACATTTATCAATAAGATATACTTTCAAAATAATACTCCTTTACCAAAACACAAAGATAACAAAATAAATCTACCCCTAAAAGTGATAAAACATTGTTAAATCAGAAATAAGGTTTTTTAAGTCATAATATAAATTCTTTTACTAAAATTTTGATATATTAAAACCCTTCATTGAAAACTCATTCCCTTGAAATTGATTATCTTTGTATCGTATTTTTTAAAAATAAACATGAAAATTTTGAATAAATTCGGTTTTCTGATCATTATTAGTTTTATTGTAGTAATCATTTTGTCATTTTTTATTCATTTCAGAATTGATTTGACAAGTGACAAACGTTACAGCATTACAGATCAAACCATAAAATTATTAAAAAGCGTAAATCAGGAAATAGAAATTAAAGTTTTTCTGGATGGTGATTTAAATCCCGGATTTCTGAGGTTGAAGAAATCAACGATAGATTTACTCGACGAAATGTCGGTTTATTCATCAAACATCAAAGTATCGTTTGAAAATCCTTCCACAGCTACAAGCAACGACGAACGTTTAAAAAAATATGCCGAACTCGAAGCGAAAGGCCTCACTCCCACTGTTATTTATGAACGCGATAAAGAAGGTAAATCCATTCAGAAAGTGGTTTTCCCCTGGATGCAAATCAGGTATAATGGCAAGGATGCGAATGTAAATTTACTGAAAAACATACGTGGTTCATCGGGAGAGGAAAATCTGAATATTTCAATCGAAAATCTTGAATTTGAGATTACTGACGGAATAAGACGAGTTACGAACCGGAACGTTTCGAAAATTGCATTTATTGAAGGGCATGGTGAACTTAACGAAGCTGAAACGTATGATATTAGTAAAACGCTGAGTCGGTATTTTCAGATTGACCGCGGCGTTTTATCGACTGATGCCACCATTTTAAATGAGTATAAGGCCATTATCATTGCAAAACCCACTTTGCCTTTTACCGAATCGGACAAATTTATTGTTGATCAATACATTATGAATGGTGGGCGCGTACTTTGGTTGATTGATGCTGTTCGTATTGCCCGCGAAAATTTATCCAAAACGGGTATTTCGCCTGCCATGGAATTGGATTTGAATCTTAGCGATCAACTTTTTCGGTACGGAATTAGAATTAATCCGGTGTTACTGCAAGATGTTCAGAGTGTTACTATTCCGGTTAATATTGCACCTGCAAATGCTGAACCGCAATTCGAACCAAGTCCGTGGTATTTTTCGCCTTTGTTATTGACTTCTACTCAACATCCGGTGACAAAAAATGTGACAGAAGTTAAAGCTGATTTTTGCTCGGTTATTGAATTTGTCGGGGAGGAAGCTAAACGAAACTCGTCGCTACTGCTGGCTACTTCGGACAATACACATGTTTTCGGCACTCCTTCCACCATCGATTTAAGTGTAAAACCCGATTCGCAAGATAAAATGTATTTTAATATGTCATTTTTACCGGTGGCGGTTTCGTTGGAAGGTGAATTTGAATCGGTTTTTAAAAACCGTCAAACACCTGCCGGAATTTTAAAAGCATTGCCATTTAAAGAGAAAGTGTTGAATTCGCGACAGATTTTTGTGGCTGATGGCGATATTATTCGAAATGAAACCTCGGGCATTGCAAGCGACTCAACCACTTTAGCACTTGGTTATGACCGATATATGAATCAAACGTTCGGCAACAGTGAGTTTATTAAAAATGCCGTTTTGTATCTTACCGACGAGGAAGGTTGGTTGCAGCTGCGTTCAAAATCGATGAAACTCCGCTTGCTGAATAAACAATTAGTTAATGAGCAGAAAACGTTGTGGCAAATAATCAATGTTGCTTTGCCAATTTTGTTTTTGATTTGTTTTGGTGTGATTTATCAGGTTTTTCGAAAGCGAAAATATACCAGATAGAGAAATTGGGAAAATTGGAAAATAGAAATTAGTGGGTAGTTGGTAGTAGGTAGTAGGTAGTAGGTAGAAAAACAACTTTTCAAACGTGAAACACGAAACATGAAACGTGAAACACGAAACACAAAACGTGAAACTTTCAAATATTCAAGTTTTCAAATCTTCAAATCTTTAATTAATGTGCTTTCTGATTTCGTATTGAATTATAATAATGTTTTACAAACAAAGTAGTATCGGTGCGATGTTTTACAATAGGATCATTGGCATCGTAAACTACACACCTTCTGTCTACTACAATACCTTTCAACCCATCTTCTTCATCGGCCAGGAATACAGAATCATTCTGAGTGCGCTTATTCATAACCCATTCTTTGATAATACTCGGATCGAAAACTTT
>JAKLIM010000117.1 GCA_022709605.1 Bacteroidota bacterium
TATTATCAATGCCTTTTTTGATAAAGTTAAATGGTAATATTTTTACCTGCGACGAATCGTTGTCGCACCAACGCCATGTGTCGGTAAGGCGTTTGCCATTCGCATCCACCAAAACGATACGAAACGGATTCTCTTCGATGATTAACTTGCCATACAAACTGGAATAGCTGTGTCCGGTTTTGGTTTTTGCGTATTTCCACGAAGCATCGTTACCGGGTTCTTTCACCAACATGGGCGAATCGAAAGGTTTGGGCGCTACGGGCGTTGTCAACATGCGGATGCGCACAGTGCGGGGCGTAATAAAATCGACCGTAAAGCTCAGTTCAGGATTCTGTTGGTAAGCCGCACCGGGAAAATCGAGCATGGTCAAATCCTGTGGTAAAATGGTATTTACATCAAATGCCTGACGGGTAAAAAGCGAAGAGCGTTTCCAACTGATTTTGCCTTTTGCAGTGGCAACATCGAACGAAGCCAGTTTATCGGCAAAGAAAAATGTATTGTGGAAATCGCTGAAATCGCGACTCATATCCACCGGTTCGCCAAGTATGCGGTTTTGGGGCTGAGCCCTAAGCATTTGGAAGTAAATTCCTGAGAAAAGTAGAATAAATAAGACCGGAAGCTTTTTCATTTTTATATAAATAAAAGGTGTATTTGCAAAGTTACATGTATTCATTCATTTCAAATGACCAAAATGTATTGAATATGGGGCTAAAATGTAAATTGAGATACTCACCAATAGTTATTCACATTATAATGCTGAAGGTAATATTAATCAAAACTTACACCTATTCAATCAAAATATCGATATGTAATAATGTAATTAAAGGTATTTTTGTAATGTAATATACATAACCCTGAATAATAATCGATTGAGATATATTTTATGAGAAAACGCGCCTTATACATACTTTATTTTGTAGTCTTTTTATTTTTAACAACAACTATTCATGCTATTTCAAGGCAAATGGAATACCTCAATCGTGGACTTGTGGCGGTGAAAGTAAGCAGTGGTGTGTTTCTTAGCTGGCGTTATTTGGGTACCGACAATCCTTCCATTGGCTTTAATATTTATCGGAATAATACAAAATTAAATGCTTCTCCCATTTCCAATTCTACCAATTACAGCGATGCAAGTGGAACAATTTCAAGTATTTATAAGGTTTTACCCATATTAAATGGAATTGAAGACACATTAGATGTGAAAACCGTTACACCCTGGTCGGCACAGAATAAAACGATACAGTTAGTTCGACCTGCAGGTGGAATAACGGAGCCGAACAAATACGGCAGCACGGGCAAAGCTGCTTCGGGGATTTACCCCAACGGACAATCTTATACCTATTCGCCAAACGATTGTAGTGTAGGTGATGTGGATGGTGACGGTGAATACGAGATAATTGTAAAATGGGATCCTTCGAATTCGCAGGATAATTCGTATTACGGGATCACCGGGAAAGTCTATATTGATGCATATAAGTTGGATGGAACGCAACTTTGGCGCATCGATTTGGGCAAAAATATAAGAGCCGGTGCGCATTATACACAATTTCTGGTTTATGATTTTGATGGAGATGGTTTAGCGGAAGTTATTTGTAAAACTGCTCCCGGAACCATTGATGGTAAAGGGAACCATGTGATAATTAATAATGATAATCCGACTGCCGATTACCGGAGCCTGGATACTACACAAATTACCGGATCAAGAATGTTGGGAACGGTGCTCAATGGACCTGAATATCTGACCTTATTCGATGGGAAAACCGGTGCTGAATTAAATACTATTGCATATAATCCGCCCCGTGGGTCACTTTCGAGTTGGGGCGATAGTTACGGAAACCGATCCGACCGCTTTCTGGCATGTGTAGCATATTTGGATGGAGAACACCCGAGTGCTGTGATGTGTCGCGGTTATTATGCTCGTACTACTCTTTGCTCTTTCGATGTAAAAGATAAGAAACTCGTGCAGCGTTGGTTATTCGATTCATCGACTTCATCGGGTATAAGTGTAACCGGACAGGGAAATCATAATTTAAGCGTGGCAGATGTTGATAACGATGGTAAGGATGAAATTATTTATGGTTCGTGTGCTTTTGATAACGATGGCACTGTAATGTATCGTACCGGATTGGGTCACGGAGATGCGATGCATGTTTCTGATTTGGATCCGGATAATCCGGGACTTGAAGTTTGGGAGGTACATGAAGATGTCTCTGCAGCGTATGGCTACGAACTACACGATGCTGCATCTGGAAAAATTCTCTGGGGAACAAATACGGCTTCGGACAATGGACGGGGCATGGCCGGAGATATTGACTCACGGTATCCGGGGTTTGAAATGTGGAGTTCTTCAGGAAGTGGAACTTACACGTGCAAAGGGGTTAAGATCTCATCTTCAAAACCATCCACCAACTTCAGAATATACTGGGATGGTGATTTGCAGGACGAACTATTGGACGGCGTAAAAATCACTAAATGGACAGGCAACGGAACTTCAACATTACTTACCGGAAGCGGTGTTTCGTCGTGTAATAATACCAAAGCAACTCCCAATTTATGTGCCGACATTATCGGGGATTGGCGCGAGGAGTTGATACTTTACAACACCTCTGACCCGGGCAAAATAGTGCTATATACTACAACAACCACTACGACAAACCGATTATTTACGCTGATGCACGATCCGGATTATCGATTAGGCATTGCGTGGCAAAATGCAGCTTACAACCAACCTCCACACTTAGGTTTTTATATCGGAGGTGGTTTGGCAAATGTAATTCAGCCTGATATTAAAATGGTAAAATACAATGCAAATCCAACCAAAGTCGTGTCTCCAATCGCAAATCGCGCAGTTATTTATGCTGCAGGTGGAAATCTCATTGTAAACTCATCCGAGATTATTCATTCGGTTTCGGTTTATACCCTACTTGGTCGGTTGATGTATCAGGATGACAATGTTAATCGTCAGGAATTACAATATAATCTGCCCGAACAAGAGCGATTGTATATTGTGAAGATTAAAACTAACTCGGGAGTTCAGAGTGCAAAGGTGATTAATTAGATGTGAAATGATAACAATATAAAATACAAGCTATTTTTTTGGGGTATAATACAAATGGGTGTAATTGCAATTTTTCGATTACCCTCAAGAACGTTTGCTCACACCCAGTTTATGCAACTATATGTGCATGAAATAAGCTAATCCGGTTGGACCTGATTTTGTTTGGAAACTTATGTTACTTTTGTTATTTAGTTTGGATTCATTTACACTATTGCCTGGTAAACTTTTTATATGTAGTTATAAAAAGAGATTTCTCACTTCGTTCGAAATGACAATCAGTATTTTATATTCTTTGGAGGGGGTTGGTTGGCGGCGAAGCCGCCAACCAACCCCCTCCAAAATAAAAACGGTGTAATGATTTGTCATTCAGAGCGAAGCGAAGAATCTAAGTAATTTAACCGGACAACAATATTTCATTTATAAATTTGCATGGTAAATACGTTTTTGTCTAAAGATCATCAACAACTTGCTCTATGGGCTGCAGATTGTGCCGAGCGTGTTTTGATGGTATTCGAAAATGCATCGGACGACCCGCGACCCAGACAGGCCATAGATGCTGCCCGTAAATGGGCTAACGGTTAAATTAGTGTGAGCGAAGCTCGGAAAGCGGCTTTTGGTGCTCATGCTGCTGCGCGTGAAGTAACTGATAGCTATGCAAAAGCTGCTGCGCGTTCGGCAGGTCATGCTGCTGCAACAGCGCATGTAATTACCCACTCAAAATATGCAGAGACTTATGCTTTGAAAGCTAAAAAATAGATTTGGTCAACTTTATTATTCGGATTCACTCCCTTATTTCTCAAACTTCTTTTTGTATTCGTTCGGACTCATACCGAATTCTTCTTTAAAGTATTTACGGAAGTATTTCGGGTCGTTGAAGCCCACCTGATAAGCTACTTCGTTTACATAGAGCTGGCTGCGTTCGAGCAGATCGGCGGCACGCTTCAGGCGGATAAAGCGGATAAATTCCGATGGCGTTTTATCGGTCAGTGCAAGTATTTTTTTATAGAAATACACACGACTCATGCCCATTTCACGGCACAAATCTTCCACCAGAAAATCAGTATTATCGATATTGGCTTCGACTAATAGCACGGCCTTTTTTACAAACTTCTCGTCCATCGAAGTGATTTCAATCTCTGATGGATTTATATCCACTTTTCGTTTAAACTGATCCTGCGTTTGGCGTCGGCGTTCGATAATTTTCGATACTTTTAGTGTCAGCATTTCAGTATTGAAGGGTTTCGAGATGTAATCCTCAGCTCCGGCTTCCAAGCCACGGTATTTATTTTCGTCGCCGGTTTTTGCGGTGAGTAATATAATCGGAATTTGCGAAATGCGAATATCGTTTTTTACATTCCGGCAATATTCATAGCCATCCATTTTAGGCATCATTACATCACATACCACCAAATCCGGTATATGTTTCAGAGTCATTGCCAAAGCCACTTCACCATCGGGAGCACTGATAATGCGGTAAGTAGAATAGAAAATACTGGCAATAAATTCGCGAAAATCTTCGTTATCATCAACAATAAGCATAAGTGGCATTTTGCTGTTACCCTCTTTTCTTGATCCATTCTCTTCGCTTTCTACGATTGGAACTACCGGAAGTTCTTCGCTTTCAACAGTGTAGTTTTGCGATAATATTTCCTGTTGTACTTGTTGCAGTGCCGGAATTAACACGATGAATTCGGAGCCTTTACCCGGCGTACTTTCCACTTTCACTTCGCCATTGTGCAATTGTACATACTCATTTACAATGTGAAGCCCAACTCCGGTTCCCGTTTGATGTCCGTTTTCGGGATTCTCAACACGATAAAAACGGTCGAATACTTTATCCAGATCTTTCTCCGGAATCCCTATTCCAGTGTCCACTACCGAGATTTTAAGTTGTTTGCTTTCTTCATTTAATCGTTGAACCAAACTTATGCTGACTTCTATTTTCCCTTTCTCGGGTGTAAATTTAAATGCATTCGAAAGCAGATTATAAACAATCTTCCGTAGTTTCTCCGGATCGAACTCCATTTTAAGTTCAGTAACGGTAGTTGAAAAGGCGAAGTTTATTGCTTTTTTATTGGCCATTTCGGTAAAGGAATAACATATTTCGCGAATAAACATCACCACATCGCCAATAGAGATATTAAGGGCATCTTTCTTAACATCCAACTTCCGGAAGTCGAGCAATTGATTGACCAGTTCGAGCAATCCGTTCGCATTTCGGTGAATGATATTCAATAGATTTTTATGTTCCTGATGGTCAATTTCCTTTTGCAGTTTTTCAACCGGATTAAGAATTAATGTAAGTGGTGTTCGGAATTCGTGACTGATATTGGTAAAAAAGCGGAATTTCATTTCGTCCATTTCGTGCAACTGACGGGCTTCGCGCATTTGTTGTTCATTTTCGAACGACTGCTTTTGTTTCCGTAGATTGTAATTTACAATGTACCAGATTAAACCAATGATCATTAACAAATAAAAACTAGCTGCCCACCAGGTACGCCACCAGGGCGGGCGAACGACGATTTGTAAAATAAGTGGTTCGGAACTCCAGATATTATCGTTATTACTCGCATATACTTTTAATTGGTACGAACCCTGATTCAGGTTCGAATAAGTGGCTATTCCATTTTTACTCTCCATCCAGTCGTTATCCAATCCTTTTAGTTTGTAGCGATACCGGTTTTTTTCGGGATGTATAAAACTCATGGCCGAAAAATGTATGGTAAAATTCTTTTCGTCGTAGTTCAGCACAATACGTTTAAGCCCGGATATGGATGCATTCAGTATTTCACGATTTTTGTATTTCATACCCGGTACAATTTCATGATTACCAATATGCAAAGAACAGAATTTTGGTTTAGGCACTATTTGATTAAACTGAATGGTATTTGGGTCGAAAACCGTGTAACCCCTCGTGCAACCAATGTATATTTTGCCCTGTTCGTCTTTAAATATAGAGTTCTGATTAAATATTGAACTCAAAAGTCCGTCGTTTTCATCGAAAGCAACTACATTATATTCCAGCTTAAAGTTATCTTTGTTTGTCGACACATAAATACATGCTAATCCATTACGCGTACCCGCCCAAATGTTGTGATTATTATCTTCAACAAGCGATACCACCTGTTCGCTTGGTAATCCATCCGACATTTTCAGATATTCAATGGAGTTAGTTTCGGGGTTATAAATATTAATCCCATTGTTGGTAGCAATCCAAATCAGATTTCGGGAGTCGAGCAAGGTGTTAAAGATAATAGCATCCGAAAGTTTATTCTTAGTCTCCTGGTTTTTAAACACCGAAGTAATTGTGCCGGTTTGTATATTCAGAAGATCAACACCTGTGGAAGTACTCACGTAAATGCGTGTAAAATCTTTGCTGTACATCGACAAAACATAACTGGAAGACAAGCCGCGCACATTGCGACTAAAAAGCTTGCGGTTTGCATCCAACTTATCAATACCAGCGCCTAAAGTTCCTATCCATAAATTATTATTATCGTCGCATACCAAACCATAAATACTGTTGTTCGATATCGAATTCGAGTTATTTACATCTGTTTTGTAACGTATAAAATTATCCCCTTTCATCTGGTTCAGTCCCCCAAGGAAAGTGCCAAACCACATGTTCCCGCTTTTATCTTCGGTGGTAGAAATGATAATGTCTGACGAAATGCTCGACGCATTATCTTTCTGCGATTTGAAATGCCGAAACTGACCGGTTGCGGGCGTATAATGCAATAAACCACTGCCATTGGTACCAATCCAGAGGTTCTTTTTTCCATCGACGTATAATGAGTTACAGTCTTTATTTTCAAGATTCGGGTTTTGATAAAAATACAAAGGAGATTTCTCGAACTTAAACATTCCGGGATGGTAATACGAAACTCCATGTTTGTAAGTGCCTACCCACATAATGCCCGTGTTATCGTAATAAAGACTAATGGCCGAATTTTGACTCAACGAATTCGGATTTTCGGGGTCATGAAGTATTGTTTTTACCGTGCCGGACAACTTGTCGAAAATGCTTACTCCACCATGATCGGTGGCAATCCATATTTTACCATTGCTTTCCTGCGTTATGTCGTGTACAAAATCAGAACATATCTGACAATCAGTCGGTTTTTTGAAATCTAATTTGTTACACCCGAAAAAGATCCATTCGGAAGTATTAAAGTTGTAATACAATGCCCCTTTATCGTCCTTTCCGGGATATATCCAGGGACATCCTTCAGCATCGATAAACATCTCTTTGGTAAGTATTGCTCCGGGCGAATTATCAGTAACATAGGAATTTCTGAAATCTATCGAGTTTGTTGTTTCATTCATTCGCTCTATTATTCCCGATTGATATAAAACCCAGAAACAGCCATCTGCCGGTTTTATACTTACAATATTCCCCCGACTTAGTGTGTTTGGTTTGTTCGATTGAAGATATGATGTCAGCTTTTTCCTGGTAACATCGTATTTATAAACGCCTTTGTTCAGGTCGTAAAAATAATAGTTCTTCGATTTGTCAATTTCGACGATGATTGGTGTGAAATTGATACCCAACGATTTAATGACCGAAAGGGGATTGCGGTTAAACTTTTCAGTTTTTATATCGTAAACCACATAAAACTCATTTCCTTTGAGCCACAAGTTGCCATTAGTATCTTCCTGAATATCGCGAATTGAGTTGAAAAGAATACTTGTGGTATCGTTTTTAATGGTTTTATAGACTTTTACCTCGTAACTGTCATATCTGTTCAGTCCGTGATTTGTACCAAACCATATAAATCCACGACTGTCTTTAAAGATACATTCAACCTGATTATTGGAAAGCCCGTTGGTATTATCAAAGCGAGCAAAATTGTAGTTTTGAGCTTTGGTAAGTAACGATATAAGTAGTAGAAAAAGGAGTGTGATTCGTTTCATGTTGATTCTGTTTCAGAGATTATACAAAAATAGGAAAAATAACCGCTTTTTGACTCAATATTAACCCCGTGTTATCAATTCATTCCTATACAGTTTACATTTAGCCCCCTATGGTTAACAATTACCATAGTTTTGATAAACATTCAACCAGATTCTTGTGGTTTTGCAATCCTATCTTTGTATCACCTTAAAATCAGGAATTCGACATCCTTAAAAATTACTATTCAGAAAAAACATGATATTCAGGTATAAATTAGTTGTGTTGTTTTTAGTTGTTGCTACTTTGGTAGGTTGCAGCAGCGCTCCCTATCAATTGCAAGCCGATGGAATTGTAGTTACTCTCCCGCAAAATTCGCCCAATTCTCCACTTAAAGTCCGCTTGCAGGTTATTACAGATGATATTATTCGTGTAACAGTAACTCCCGGAAAAAATTTTAAGGATTTTGAAAGTTTAATAACGGCTTACAGCGAAACAAAAAAGTCAGGATGGAAGGCTGAACAGCAAGGTGATACTGTAATTCTTGCTACAGCCACTACAAAATCCATCGTTTCACTTCAAACAGGCGAAATAACTTTTACCGATATGAACGGTAACATTTTACTTCAGGAACAAAAAGGTGGCGGAAAATCGTTCAACCCGATTGAAGTTGATAAAACAAAAGGGTACACCTTCCGCCAGGTTTTTGAATCGCCTGCCGACGAAGCGTTTTACGGCCTTGGTCAACATCAATCCGACGAATTTAACTGGAAAGGCCGCAACGAAGAATTATTCCAATACAACACCAAGGTATCAGTTCCCTTTGTTATTTCTAATAAGAACTACGGAATACTTTGGGACAATTATTCACTCACCCGTTTTGGCGATCCACGCCCTTATGCTGATCTTAATCAATTTAAACTTTTTGATAAAAACGGAAACGAAGGGGGTTTAACCGCTACTTACATGATCAATAAAGATCCGAAGAATGTGTTTGTTGAACGTCAGGAACCTACTGTTAATTACGAAGACATTCAAACAATTAAGAACTTCCCCAAAGATTTTCCATTTAACAATGCATCAATAAGTTGGGAAGGCGAATTGCAACCCAACGAAAGCGGTCTTTTCCGTTTCAATTTATATTATGCAGGTTACACCAAAGTTTATTTAGACGATAGCCTTGTAGTAAAAGAGCGCTGGCGTACAGCCTGGAATCCGAACTGTTTCAAATTCAATGCGCAACTCGACAAAAACAAACGTCATAAAATACGCATCGAATGGCAACCCGATGGAGGCGTTTCGTACATTGGGTTAAAAGCACTTTCGCCTATTCCCGACAAGGAACAACAAAAACTGTCGTTATGGTCGGAAATGGGTCAACAACTCGACTATTATTTTATACGTGGAAATAATGCGGATGAAGTAATAAAAGGGTATCGCACGGTTACCGGCAAAGCGCCCATCATGCCTAAGTGGGCCATGGGATTTTGGCAAAGTCGCGAGCGTTACAAAACGCAGGACGAAATTCTGATCGCGTTGAAAGAATTCCGTCGCCGTCAAATTCCGATTGACAATATTGTTCTTGACTGGAATTACTGGCCCGAAACGGAATGGGGAAGTCATGAG
>JAKLIM010000118.1 GCA_022709605.1 Bacteroidota bacterium
CAATTTAAACAACACGGAATTAAAATTACATCTGATGGTCGATTTATAATCGATCCTTTCTCCTATCAAACATCCGACCCAAAAGTTTTTGCCGGAGGCGATGCCGTGACCGGACCTTCGACAGCTGCACAAGCCATGGGAATGGGCCGCAAAGCAGCAGAATCGATTGATTTAATTTTGATGAAAGAAAAAAGATTCCAATTGCTTTTCAAAGAATTTAATTACAATAACCAAATTCCTTCAAATCTGAAAGCAAGTCCGAAAAACAGGTCATTTAAACTTGCCGTATCCGAAAGAGTCGGCAATTTTCACGAAGTTGATGGCGGTTATACCGGCGAGCAGGCACGAAACGAAGTTAACAGATGCCTGAGATGCGATATAAAGTGTGAGTAAATTTTTGAATATTAACTAATTAAATACTTTCAAAATTCATTTTTTATGAAATGTAAATCTGAAATGGATGTAGAAAGTTCAAATATAATATGAAAATCACGATAAATAATCAAGCATTTGAGGTTAATTCAGATATAACTCTGCTTGCAGCATGCGAATCGGCAGGAATAAAAATTCCTACTTTGTGTTTTCTGAAAGATGTATCGAAGAATGCATCATGTGGTGTTTGCGTTGTAGAAGTAAAAGGCGCCCGAACTCTATTGCGTTCATGCATTACCAAAGTTGCCGAAGGGATGGAGATATTCACCAACAGTGCGCGGGTAATGGAAGCACGCAAAACCAATGTTGAATTGCTTTTAGCCAATCACCCCAACGACTGCCTTATTTGCGACCGAAATATGAATTGTGAGTTGCAAAATCTGACTTATGTATTTGGTATTGAAGGCAGACGATTTGTGCGCACCAGAAAAGAACATCTGAAAATTGATGATTCATCATTATCATTAATTCGAGATCCTGAAAAATGCATTTTGTGTGGCCGATGCGTGGCTGTATGTAGCGAAGTGCAAACTGTAAAAGCCATTGACTTTGCAGGAAGAGGCATTAAAAGCAAAATTTCTACTTATCTGGATCAGGGAATGGGCGTAGTAGCATGTACCAATTGCGGACAATGCGCTTTGGTTTGTCCAACAGGAGCCATAACCGAAAAAAGCGCAGTTTCGGAAGTTTGGGAAGCCATTCAAAATCCTGAAAAGGTGGTACTTGTACAAACTGCTCCGGCCATTCGTGTGGGAATAGGTGAAGCCATGGGAATGCCCGACGGAAGTTTGGTGACCGGAAAAATGGTGGCAGGTTTGCGCAGGTTAGGATTCTCAAAAGTTTTCGATACAAACTTCACAGCCGACCTTACCATAATTGAAGAAGGCAACGAGCTGATTAACAGGATTAAAACAGGCGGAACACTTCCAATGATTACTTCCTGCTCACCCGGATGGATTAAATTTATCGAACATTTCTATCCAAAATCATTAAATCATCTTTCATCCTGCAAATCGCCACAACAAATGTTCGGTGCCATTGCCAAAACGTATTATGCCGAAAAAACGGGTATCGATCCGCGGAATATTGTGGTAGTTTCGATAATGCCATGTACTGCAAAAAAATATGAAGCAAAAAGACCCGAAATGGATGGAGCATTCAATTATTGGAAAAACAAATTAAATCTGAATGACAAAGATCAATTTTTCGATGTCGATTTCGTGCTGACGACCCGTGAATTGTCGCGTATGCTGAAACAAACCGGCATCAATTTTGCTCAACTTCCCGAAGAAAATTTCGACCATCCGCTGGGAGAATCAACCGGAGCCGCAGTTATTTTCGGAGCCACCGGTGGGGTTATGGAAGCCGCTTTGCGTACAGCTTACGAGGTTTTCACCGGAAAAACATTGCCCGGAATTGATTTGAAAGCTATACGTGGAATGAATGGAATTCGTGAAGCCGAAATTGACCTTGATGGCACAAAAATAAAGGTAGCCGTAGCACATACATTGAAAAATGCACGCATACTGCTCGATGAAATTGAAACCGGAAAATCACCTTACACATTTATTGAAGTAATGACGTGCCCCGGAGGTTGCCTTGGCGGTGGCGGGCAGCCGATCCCAACTAATGCATTGATCCGGCAAAAACGTGCAGCGTCAATTTACTTAGAAGATGCGATGAAGGGAATCAGAAAATCGCACGAAAATCCCGAAATTCTGACCCTTTATAATGACTTTTTGAAAGAACCGCTGGGAGAAAAATCGCATCATTTACTTCATACACATTATGTTGAAAGAGGATATTGAATTTAATTAAAAAGGAGGATTATTAAAATCCTCCTTTTTAATTAAATATCAATTCGTTTTTTGCCTACTCCATCGTCAACAACTACTTTTTCAGGTGGAAGCAGCAGTTGCTCCGGTTTATTCAAAATTTTTTCAATTAATCGCATTGACGAGGCATAATAAAAACCATCACAAATTCGCTCGTCTAATACAAATTTAAGTTGGATACTCTTCACTGCTTTTATTGTTCCATCATTTTCAATCACATTTTTTCTTGACTTTTTACCCATAGCTCCAAAAATGCTACAAGTACCAAATTCGTACAAATGGTGGTAAATTGAATCAATTCCTATTGAACCAATATTGGTAAGGAAAATACTTGTGTGAAACGGGCTTGCATTAAAAAGGAATTTGGGCATAAGACCAATGCGATCCAATTGTTTTATCAGAAAAATAACTGTACGCAATAAAAAATCAGGCAGATAACCCATCATTTTAGAGATGAAATCCGAAGAATTTTCATGACCCACTTGTTGGTTACTTAATACTTCTTTATTTGTTTTTTCTACAATATCCTTTAAACAGTCGGTAGGTAAATAGTATGGTTTGATAACAGTTTCTTCTGCTATCATTGTCATCGCCCGTTTAATAACCAATGAAAAACTCAAATGATTACGGGTAAATATTTTATTCCAAACGATAAAACGGTTTAAATAAGGGCGTTGCGAAATAAGCCGAACCAATGATGCAATCACTACATGCATAATTGATAAATCGGGCATTTCTACTTTATGTTTTTTGATAAATGATTCAATAATATCGATGGGAATTTTTACCTGAAAGAAAACCTCTGAATCAACGCGGGTAGGTAGAATAAATGGAGCAACTGAAAATATTGGATCGGCTTTTCGAATACGCCAGCCATCATATCTGTCACCAAAACTCCAACCATAATATTTCAATGTGTTGATTTTTTCCATTCCCTTTTCTATTTTGATTGTAATTTTAGAATTCAAAATTACAAAAAATAAACAGAAAACTGCACCACATCTGTTTTAATCGTTGTGAATTTTCCTCAACTTCATTTTTTCATCTTGTTCCAACTCTTGATTATCAAACATAAACCGAATAACCTGTAATGTTTTTTGCTCTTTAAAGTTTAATTTTTTAACAATTGAATTCACCGTGCAAGACTCTATTGTCAGATGTTGAAGTATTTCTTTTTGAATATTCTTAAATTCCTCATCCGACAAATGTTTATCTTTATTTTTCTGACAGATATCACATATTCCACAAGGAGTAGTATTTTTTTCGCCGAAATAAGAAAGTAAAACCTGACTGCGGCAAATATTTTCTTCCTGCGCGTAATCGAGTACACTTTTTATACGGGCAATGTATCTTTCGCGGCGATCATCATACGCTTCTTTTCCAAGCACAATGCGTTCGGTGGCTTCACGTTCGTGCGTAAATGTGAGGAATGGCGTTTTTTTTCGGGGAATGTATTGAATTATTTGTTCTTTTGCCAATCCAACCAACTGATTATAAACCTGATCACGCGTCCAGTTTAGACGTTTGGCAATCAAATCCTCGTTGATATAAGCCGGGTCAGTAAAAAGTCCGGTGTAGGAACGCAGCAAAATGTGAATTAATTTATCCTGTTCCGAATTTTGTTTTAGTTTGTATAAATCGTCTTTTATTACAGTGAAAAGAACCCGCGATGAGTTGTCCTGTTCTTCGGTAAGATCAATGTAACCAGCTTGTTGCAATATTTTGAGACAGTTATGCGAAATGAGAATCGGCAATTTGAATTTGGCGCAAAAATCGGCAATATCGAAACCAAATACCCTGTCGAGTCCGGAACCAATGCCGATTTCGAGGTAGTTACACAAAGCATCGTAAACTTTCAATACTATCTCTTTTCCCGGAAATGTATCCGAAACACGTTTACGCATTTTTACGGCATCCCCATTGTTATAGAGCATCACGGCATACGCTTTTTGCTCGTCACGTCCGGCTCGACCTGCTTCCTGAAAATAGGCTTCGAGCGAATCGGGCAAATCAATATGTACTACGGAACGAACTTCGGCCTTGTCTATCCCCATTCCAAAAGCATTGGTTGAAACAATTACACGAGTTTCGCCCGATTTCCAACGACTCTGGCGTTCATCTTTGGTTTCGTTTTTAAGTCCGGCGTGGAAGTGCTCGGCTGAAACGCCATTGATATTCAGAAAATCAGCAATTTCTTTGGTTTTCTTTCTATTTCGGACATAAACCACCGAAGTTCCGGGAACATTGTTCAGAATTTTAAGTAGTTGTTCGTCTTTGTTTTCGGTAATGCGAACCACATAAGCCAGATTGCTGCGCGAAAAACTTTTCTGAAAAATATTTTTCTGTTTAAAATGCAATTTCTCCTGAATATCGTCAACAACCTGCGGTGTAGCGGTAGCCGTTAAAGCCAGGATTGGAACATCCGGAAGAACATCCCTGATTTCAGCGATTTTAAGGTACGATGGTCTGAAATCGTAACCCCACTGCGAAATGCAATGCGATTCGTCCACGGCGATCATACAAATACGTGTTTGTTTTATTTTTTCGAGGAAAATGGAAGTAGAAAGTCGCTCGGGCGAAACGTAAAGGAATTTATACGCTTCGAAAACGCAGTTGTCGAGCGTAGTCATGATTTCGTCGTTTGTCATTCCCGAGTAAATGGCAGCAGCCCGAATATCACGTTTTTTGAGATTCTCCACCTGATCTTTCATCAAAGCAATCAGCGGCGTAACCACAATGCAAACACCTTCCATAGCCAGTGCCGGTACCTGAAAAGTAAGCGATTTTCCGCCGCCGGTAGGCATTAAACCAAGCGTATCTTTGCCGGCAGCAATGCTCTGGATGATATCGCCCTGCAACGAACGAAACGCATCGTAGCCCCAGTATTGCTTGAGTATGGAAAGAAATTGTTGCATGGAAAACTATTTCAGTCGGAAATTTATTGGCATTAAATATTTTACGGATACAGGTTTACCTCTTTGCTTACCTGGAATCCATAGAGGCATTTTATTAACCAATCTTATTGCTTCATCTATAAGCAATGGGTACTTACCTTTTGCAGCTTCTACATTTACAACATTACCAGTTTGATTGATAACAAAAGAAAGAATTATCCTGTCTTCTTCTTCATTATCTTTTGAAATTTCGGGATATTCAATATTTTGGCTAATATATTGAAATAACGCCTGATCACCGCCCGGAAATACAGGCATTTGTTCAACTACTTGAAATACGATATCACCATCAACTAATTGAGTTGAGTCAAGATACTGTATTGTTGTGATCAGTCCCTTATTTGATTTTGTTTCAAAACTAAATTTTACATTTTTTTGTTGAGTTTTTTTAATGGTCAGATTATTTAATTCCAGCAAACTTAAATCAAAATTATCAGGCAAAATTTCATTATCGAGGAGTACAACTGGTTGATTAAACCCTAATTTCTTTGAGTTATCAAAAAATCTAATATATGCCAAATTTCCCTTTTCAATCGAAAATGAATAGGGTAAACTAATAAGGGAGTTCTGCTTTTTATCCTTTATCGTTAAAGGAATCCAGTTTTTAAAAGACCTTATTTTATTAATTATTTCTAACTGAAACAATCTAATGCCCTCATTCTCAATTCCTAAATGTGACAAATTACCCAAAGAGTCAATTACGAAATGTAAAACATTGCTTTCCGTTAGTTTAAGTTCTTGAGCATTAACCCGATACCGGATGTTATTTGCTAAAAACTTTTCAAATTCGGTTTTCCCACCCGGGAAGACTGATATATCGGAAGATACATCGATTAACTTCAATTCTTTTTTAAGTGAATCTAATGTGTTTTCAGAAATTATTTTTGTTCTGACTGTATTGAGGAACATAACTCCAAACTGAGCCAAAGAACCATATTTTTTAATAAGATCAACTTGTTTTACTTTAGGATATGGTTTTTCAAAATTACCTGAGGTTATAAAATCGGGATTTAAAGCTTCTACATTAAAATTAAGAGGTAGAAGTATATCATCAATAACAATGGGAATAGAAGTTAATGGTACCTTTATACTTATTGTGTCTTTCTGAACATAATTTTGTTTTGTTTTTTCAATAAAGAAACTTACAGGAAATATATAATATGAAGATACTTTTTTTTCTCCCACAAGTGCAGGAATCCAGTCAGGAAAAGTTTTTAATACCCGAATTGCTTCATTATTTAATTCTGTATTAATCCCTTTTATTATACTATAACTATCTGCTTTTCCATTACTTCTAATTATAAATCTTACTATAACTCTACCTTCAATGTTATTTTTTAATGAAGAATCAGGATAATGAAATTGTTGTTTTATAAGGTTAAATGCCTTAATTATTCCACCTTGAAACTCAGCTTGTACATCCACATTATTATACACAGTATCTTTTATCAGTTCATTACTGTTAATATTTTGAGCTGATAGCTGAAATGCATGTTGAATGACAAATGTAGAGATTAATAATAATATAAATTTTGTTCGCTGATTCATAACTTTTGTTTAAATTAATATGATGGAACAAAGATATAAAAATATTAAAAGGAATAAAATTAAAAAAGGGAAACTTTCGCTTCCCTTTTTTTCATTTTCCATTCACTTCGTCGAGTATTTCCTGCAGGTCGTCGTGGCAACTTCCACAAACTGCGCCTGCTTCAATCGCATCGCCAATATCTTCTATGGTTTTACAATCGTGTTTTATAATTCCTTTTACAATTTTACTTTTGCACATATCATCTTTTTTCAAATCTTAATAATCTGATTGTGAAACGGATTGAATAATATTTGCCAAATTCATTTTTTAATCGTAAATTTGTCCAATTATTTAAAAAATATAAATTTTATGATTGAGCGGGAATTAAAAACAAAGTTAGTTGCTTTAGCAACAAAATATCCAATTGTAACCTTAACAGGACCACGGCAATCGGGGAAATCAACCTTGTTAAGAAATACTTTTCCTGAATACAATTATGTTTCATTAGAAAATACTGAAAACAGATTGCTTGCACAAAGTGATCCTAATGGTTTTTTGGCGACTTATGCTGATAAAACAATTATTGACGAAGCTCAGCTTGTACCGGTTTTGTTTTCATATTTGCAAACTCATACTGATATTCAAGGTAAAGTAGGTATGTATTTGTTAGCCGGTTCGCAAAACTTTTTGTTGATGGAGTCTATCACGCAATCGCTTGCCGGAAGGACGGCAGTATTAAAGTTATTACCATTCTCTCGTTACGAATTGCAAAATGCAAATGTTCGCAAAATAAATATTGACGAAGAAATTTTTACGGGTTGTTATCCTCGCATTTATGACAAAAAAATTTATCCTACAGATTTCTATCCTTATTATATTCAAACTTATATTGAACGTGATGTCCGTCAACTGAAACATATCGGAGATTTGAACAAATTTATTCTTTTTCTGAAAATGTGTGCAGGTAGAATAGGTCAGTTGCTCAATTTATCATCATTGGCAAATGAATGTGGTATCGCAGTATCAACTGCCCAATCATGGATTTCAGTATTGGAATCCAGCTATATTGTTTACCTCCTGCGACCGGATCATAATAACTATTCAAAACGTCTTGTAAAAACGCCCAAATTATATTTTTATGATACCGGTTTGGCTTGTTCACTACTCAATATCATTCATGCAGAACAAATATCTACCCACTTTTTGCGTGGGGCTTTATTTGAGAATATGGTAATCAACGAATTTGTAAAAAAGAGTTTGAATGCCGGACACGAACCTCAATTATCGTTTTGGCGAGATAAAACAGGCAATGAGGTGGATTTAATAGAACAAGCAGGTGAATTGCAAATAGCGTATGAGATTAAATCCGGAGCAACTTATTCAATAGATTATTTCAAAGGGTTACGGTATTGGGCTAATCATTCAAAAGCTAATCCGAAACAATGTAATGTAATTTATAACGGAGAGAAATCTATAGAAACTTCATTTGGAAAAGTAAACAGTTGGAAATAATTTGATGTTAATATATTGATATACAAATGTATTTATCTTTTTTTTGAGTACATTTTGCATTCTGTAGAAATAAAAAAGGGAAACTTTCGCTTCCCTTTTTTTTTATTTTCCGTTTACTTCGTCGAGTAATT
This sequence comes from Bacteroidota bacterium, assembly GCA_022709605.1. GTDB lineage: Bacteria > Bacteroidota > Bacteroidia > Bacteroidales > Paludibacteraceae > Paludibacter. The sequence continues at coordinate 8,393 of JAKLIM010000118.1, forward strand.
CCTGCAGATCGTCGTGGCAACTTCCACAAACTGCGCCTGCTTCAATCGCATCGCCAATATCTTCTATGGTTTTACAACCATGTGTTTTAATTCCTTCTACAATTTCACTTCTACACATATCCAGGCATGTGCAAATTACAGGATCATCAGCCATTTTTTTAAGTTTAAATTATTTGTTATAAAAATTAATATTTATTTTGTTTGAAATTTTAAACAACGATAGTTGAATAAAGTTCACAAAGTTAATAAAATTATTTGTCAATCCTAAACCAATCGAAATCGGCATATCCCGAATCGTTAAGCGGCTGCGGACGTTGACAGAAGATACCCACTTTTGCGCCTATCCATTTTCCTTCCCACGCTGCAAAGTCGGTTCCAATTACTGTAAAAGTTTTACCATCTATACTGTAACTAAAGGTACAATTGGCTTTTGGTTGTTGAATCTTTTCTTTGTTGAGTGCACGGGTTTGTTTTAATTCCACTCTCATATACACGGTTTTATCGCTAAATGGAATGGAAGTATGGACGGTTTCGGCTTTTCCGGAAGGGGCATTTTTGCAACTTATAAAGTTGAGCGTCATACCTTTGTCGGTACTATCGAGTGTAACAGCCGCATAATCTTGTCCCATAACAACCAACCCTGTACGTTCACCTTTTTTAAAAGGACTGAACGTCAATTTGGTAGTTGCTTTAAAATCAGGAGCAGTAAATTTTTGCAAGAGTAGAGCCGGTGCATCCCAAAGATTTTTAGCTGCGCCCACCGTTTCCCAGGCAAAAAGTCGCAAATAACCTTTGTTGCCTGCAGCAAAATGCCAAAGCGGATTGCTATTGGCTTGCCATTGCCACTGAAGTCCTAATTTCAGACCATCAAACTCGTCACTTTCCACCGGAGTAGCTATCGGGTATGTTTTTCCGACAGCCGGTTTTTCGTAAATGCTTACAGGTTCGCCACAGCCATCACCATCTTTATCAACCCCAATGACCGGCCAGTCATTCACCCAACGCATAGGATTCAGGTGAACAACCCTTCCATAAGCATATACATCCTGGAAATGGAGAAACCAGTCCTGTTTTCCATCGGGCGTATTGACCCAACCACCCTGATGCGGGCCATAGATGTC
>JAKLIM010000119.1 GCA_022709605.1 Bacteroidota bacterium
AACAAGTGCCGCGAATTCGGTTTGGTGTATTATTACCGTAAAGGCGAAAAAGAACTATCCGCTGAAGATGATAAACAGGACTTGCTGAAAAACTAAAAAGAAGAAATAGAAACGCTGATTTAGCGGTATCGATATCTATCGGGAGCGGATATACGCTGATAAATTTTAAACGGATTTAAAACGGATATTTCTATATTCCGAAGTCTCTGAACGAAACAGATTTGCAACATTAGTCTTAAAAATCTTCTGTTTTCGAAGAAAACAGAATCAGAAACAAATCCGTAAATGATTTTTAAAATCCGCTGATATCCGCTAAATCAGCTAAATCAGCGTTCCTATTATATTATCTAAAATGCATGATTTTTTATGACTATACTAAATTTTCTTTGTTTTAAACAATAATAACCCTAAATAATAACAGAGGTTTCGCTTTCGCCAAACCTCTGTTATTATTAGTAGAATTAAAACTATTCTATTGTAAATGAAGGTGTAAAAACCTTATTCATTTTAATGTCAAAATTGGCTACCGGCACCAGATCGAGCAATTGAAAATCAAAAGCAACGCCCCATTTTTTCATTTTTTTATCCTTAAAGTATATGTCATAATAGCCTTTGCCTCTGCCCAATCTTCTTCGCTTTCTATCGAAAGCAATGCCCGGCGCAATAACCAAGTCAATTTGATTGAAAAATGTCTCCTGCGATTCCGGCTCCCAAATTCCTAATTTGCCTTTAGTCATATCTTCTACCTTTGTAAATGGTTTGATAATCATCTTATGACCAACCACCACCGGAAGTAAAATCTTTTTCTCCTTACTCCATTTAATTATGAAATCGTGCGTTGGCAATTCGTGAGTTGTAGACCAATACAACAGTACGGTTTCTGCCTTTATAAAATCAGGCATTTGCTCAATTTTACTAAATACCGCATCGGCACTTTGCTTTTTTTGCTCATCAGTCAAATCTTTTTTTTGCGATTTGATTTTGTATCTGATTAAAGATTTTTCAAGATTAATTGAATCATCATCTTCATCGTCTTTGAAAAAGTTAAGGAATGAAAATATATTTTTTTTTGCCATTTTGATAAAAAAAGTTTATTCGTAAATAATTAATACAGTTAAGTTTAATGTATAATAAAATGCCTTTCGGCCTGAATTTTGTTTTTTACAACTGACCCGCTTCAACCAATCTGATTACTCTGTCAACGATTTTATCTTCGCCGGCAGCATTGAATTCCGATTTCAGATTTGAGCCAAAAACCCGTGCAATACCTTGCCAGAAAAAAGCACTTGCATTACCCTTGTACGATTTAATAAGATCATACGACGATCTTTCACACTCACGGTCGATCAACTTTATCAACATTTTACCCTGATTGATAGTCATTTTCTTCAGGGTTTTCTCATGTTTTTTAAAAATTTCTTTCTCGTAAACACTGATAAGTTTTTTTCTTTCCTGGTCGGCCGAGATATCGGCAAGTTTCTGATTTACTATGCTTAATTCACCTGCCAGTAATTTAGCATAAGGCAATGTTTTTTTTACATCCTGAACGGTCCGCCAAAAAAACTTCTCCTGCTTTTTGGTTTTAAACACAAAACGGGGATAAACCCATAAGTCACGCAGATGTGCTAAATATATTGTATCACTTCCATTGGTCTGAAACATAAGACGTGCGCCACCCGGAGGTATAACATCCGGAGCCACCGTTTGTGAATTGATTTCAGCACAAGAAATGACGAACAAAAAAACGATCCATAATTTTATCGTTGATTTCATTTGGTACAAAATTAAAAAATTTTTATGTTTATTGAAATTTATCTGCAAAATTTATTCCAAATTCCGGTTATTTGTCAGTTTTATCCTTTTATTTCATCAAAAAATACATTTTTTTTAAAGTTATATTCATAACAATTTGTTTTGTAATACTTTTTATTTATTTTTGGGTCTGTTTATTTTTAACTCAACCATAATTAAATTTTAATCTATGAAAAAACTATTCATTCTAATATTAGAATTGTCATTCTTTCCCCTTTGTTTTTCCCAAATTTCAGGAATAATACCATCTGCCAATTCTATTGCAAACACCTCGGTTTCTGATTCTAAATCGTGGACAGCATTCAACAATCCGGCCATGATAAGTTATATTGAAAAGGCTGAAATGGGTATTCAATATGAAAACCGATTCATTATAAACGAATTATCCACAAAAAGTTTTCAGGCAGCATATTCCACCGACTTTGTAAATGCCGGACTAAGTTTCTCGTACTTTGGTTACTCGCTTTACCACGAAATGTTGATTGGCCTCGGTTTTGCCCGTAATTTTTCGGATCATTTTGCGCTGGGTGTTCAGTTCAATTATCTGAATGCTTACTTTTCTGCGATCAACGATTATAAAACAGCTTTTTTTCCGCAAATAGGACTTAATGTCAATATTTCTCCCGTTTTAAATCTGTCGTTCAATACGTTTAATCCTTTTCAAACCAATATTACAACAGAATATGTTACTAAACGAATTCCATCGGTATTTAGTTTAGGAACAGCGTATTCGTTTGCTGACAATCTGGTGTGGCGCGTACAAATTGACAAAGAAATAAGCAGCAATTATCGTTTTGCGACGGGTTTTGATTACGAAATGCTCCGTTTTTTGAAAGTGAAACTCGGTGCATATGCCCATAATTATTTAGTGCCCTGTTTGGGTTTGGGTTTCAAAACGGGTGCATTCCATTTCGATTTGAATGGCGAGTTGCATCCAATTTTGGGAGTAAACACTTTAGCTTCATTGAAATATGTTTTTAAATGAATTACGCCCAATGAAACGAATTCTGATTTGTTTGACGCTAAGCTCGGTTCTGTACGCTACTCCTTTAAAAGCGCAGGACGCCACCACAACAACTGAACAGTTGATTGCCGATATTTTCGAACAATTTGCCGCTGAAAGCGATGAAAGCATTGATTATGAAACTTTTTACGAAGAATTACTGGCCGCAAGTCAACATCCGCTGAACCTGAACAATACAACAAAAGAAGAACTGGAGCATCTGCCGTTTCTGTCGGACGTTCAAATTGAGAATATTCTTTTCTATCTGTACCGCTACGGACCCATGCAAACCATTTTCGAGTTGCAATTAATCGACGGCATCGACATGACCGATATCAGGCGCATGTTGCCATTCGTGGTTTTGGGCAAAGCAGAGGTGCAACAACCCAAAATATACTGGAGAGATGTGTTTAAATACGGCAAAAGCGATATCATGATGCGCATTAGCAGAGGCGCCGAAACGAAAGAAGGGTATTATCCGGCTGAAAATGATCCGGAAGAGGAGGAAAATGTGAACTCGGGCAAATACATTGGCAGTCAGTTTTATAATTCCACCAAATATCATTTTCGGTTCAAAGACCGGATCTTATTCGGACTTACAGCCGAAAAAGACGCCGGCGAACAGTTTATGGGCAGTCGGAACAAAGGGTATGATTTCTATTCTGCTTATGCTCAGCTAAATAATATCGGCAAAATGAAACGCATCGTTTTAGGCGATTACAGAGCTAATTTTGGTTTGGGTCTGGTTCTTCATCCCGATTTTGGCATGGGAAAATCGTCTTATGTATTGAATGTTATGCCGCGAAATTCAGGTTTAAAGAAATTCAGTTCTACGGACGAATATAACTTTTTCAGGGGTGTCGGAGCAACTTTAAAAACCGGCAAGATGGATTTGACGGCTTTTTATTCACTTAAAAATATTGATGGTGATACGCTTAACGGCAATTTTACCAGCATTTACAAAACAGGATTGCATCGCACATCGAACGAATTCGACAAAAAGCACACCATTCGGCAGCAGGTTATCGGAGGCAACGCAACCCTCACTTTATTGAATTTACAAGTTGGACTCACGGCCGTTCATACCCGTTTCGATCACACTTTAATGCCCGAAAAATTGGTGTACAATTATTTCTATTTTTCAGGAAATCAACAAACTACCGCCGGAATGAATTACCGTTACCGATGGCATAAAATGAATTTATTCGGCGAAACGGCCATAGCCGATAATTTAGCGCTGGCTACCATCAACGGATTTTCGGTTTCACCACTTTCAACGGTTTCATTGGTAGTTTTGCACCGGTATTTCTCCCCCGGATTCGACACTTTTTATGCCAATACTTTTTCCGAATCAACCCGGGTAAACAATGAAACCGGAATGTATATCGGTGCGGAAATCCGTCCGTTTAGAAAATGGAAAGTAGCTGTTTATTCCGATAGTTATCGTTTCCCGTGGACCAAATTCACGATTAATGCCCCTTCGAACGGCATGGATTATCTTTTACAAACGGATTTTGCTCCCCATCGGAATCTGAATATGTTCTGGCGATTTAAATACGAACAAAAGATGAATAACGCATCAGATACCGAAGCCATCATGCCGGTAATAAACCCCGTTTCGAAAACTTCGTTGAGGTATCAACTCGTATATTCGTACGGTAATTTTTCGACAAAAACAATGGTGGAAAGCAATCTTGTTAAAACCGGTCATTCCACTCCCGGATATGGAGTTACGGCTTTACAGGATTTGAGTTATAAATTTAAAAAAATCCCGTTGAGAGTTGATTTCAGGTACCAGTTTTTTGATGCAGTCGATTACGAAAACCGCTTTTATACCTACGAAAAAGATATTTTGTATGCTTTTTCCATACCCATGTATTACGGGTCGGGAAGCAGGTATTACGTGAACCTAAAATATGAACTTACCCAACAAATCTCGATCTGGTTCAAGATTGCTCAGACAGCTTACACCGACGAACGGGAAACAATTGGTACAGGAAATGAAGAACTTATGGGAAATAGAAAAACAGATTTTAACTTTCTGATAAAATGGGAATTTTAATTATTGATTCCCTTCAACCGGATGTTCGGGAGTTTTTAAAATTAACTGGTAAAAATCAACATCCAGCCAACGGTTAAATTTGTAACCCGACTGCTCAATCCTGCCGCTGAAGTGAAACCCAAAAGATTTGTGCAACGAAATACTGGTGGTGTTTGAGGAGTCAATGACACCCACTATGCAATGATAATTCTGCGCAATGGCATTTTTAATAATTTCTTCCAATAAAATTTTCCCCAACCCGTTTCCTCTGAAATCTTTATGAACATACAACGAGTTTTCGACCGTGTATTTGTATGCCGGCCGAATGCGGAAACTGCCGTAACTTCCAAATCCCAACAAGCGGTTATCCTCATCCACAATGCCGATAACCGGGAAATTGTGCTGTGATTTCATTTCGAACCACGTTTTCATGGTGTCCATTGTCCATGGATTATAATCGTACAATGCAGTAGAATTGAGTATTGCATCGTTGAAAATTTCAAGAATCTGAGCTGAATATTCCTGAGTTAAAAAGATGGTTTTCAAATTATTATTATTCATGATTTCTTTTTTTTAAGAGTAAAATGCAGCAGGTTGCCGGTTTAGTAATTTCCTGTCATTCAAATTGCTTTGCTTGAACTTTCCGATTGAAAAACTTAAACAAAAGTTGCAATTTCGGAGCAAATATTTTCGATAGTGCCTGATGCAGCTATCACATGTTTCGATTGCAGGTAAAACGGCTCCCGTTTCGCAAGTCCTTCGCTGATAAACTGACACAACTCTTCCCCTTTGCGATTGGACAGGAGCGGACGAATTCCGTTTATGGATGACTCGAGACGTGTGGCGAGTTGCTGTGGTGTGAGTTGCAGATAAACGGTTATTCCATGTAAATTTAAAAAGGCTATGTTATCAAAAAAACAAGGTGCACCACCGCCGGTAGCGATCACTGTATTTTCGAACTCAGCAACCTGATGGAGGCATAGTTGTTCTATCAGTCTGAATTTTTCTTCGCCTTGTTCAGAAAAAATCTGTGCTATGGTTTTATGATATTTTGCTTCGATATAGGTATCCAAATCGACAAATGAAAAACCAAGATTTGCAGCCAGCATTTTCCCAATGGTGGACTTGCCCGAACCCATATAACCTGTCAAGAAGATTCTATTCATATCCCTTACAACTCTGTTTTTTTATTTTGTGCAAAAATACGGATAAAAAATTTGTTTCTACTCAGCACCCAACATTTTTTTAAAGATGCGGTTTTATACCCGATACGTCGAAATATAAATCAATTGTTGGTAATAATTTTCTTTTAAATACTTTATCAGCAACTCCTGAAAAATTATTAAGTATTCTTATTCCAGAATTATTGTTGTCTGGTTGACATTTTTAAAAAGAGGAAAATTGAAATCTCTCAATCTGTTCGAGATGACATTCAGTTAGATATATTTTGTTGATATATAAGTCGTTAATTTTTTTTGCATTAGAATAAAATAGAACGGAATTGTTTTATATATTAATAAGGTAAATAAGGTTTGAATTCTTGTGTTTGTATTTCTACTAAGGTAAAAAAAATAAGGTTATTTACACATCTTAAAAACCTTATTTATAAAGCATTAACCTTAGTATGAAGTTTGGGTATATGATTTCAACCTTATTACATTAAATGATTATCCGCATTAAGACCTAATAAATGCTCATCTGCTTGCAAGCGACCGACCTTGTCCGGTGAGCCGAAAAACAAGTGAGATAGGCGGTTAAAAATCGTCCTTGTTTGAGCACCGGCGTATTTCGACGGTGTGAGTTTGGACGATTTGAGCCTATCGAGCGTAAGTTTTTCGAGTGAAGCGGGCACAGTCAAACACTTTTATTCCTTTTTCCCTCTCTTAAAGGAGAGGGTGTCCGAAGGACGGGTGAGGTGTTTTTTTGCTTACTTTTTTGCATCAAGGCAAAAAAGTAAGTCGGGTTTTAGGGGTGAAACCCCTATTGGTTTAGTTTAGGTCTTTATGCGGATAGTCACTTTACATTATTATCAATAGATTTAATTGTCACCGCCATTTTTAGTTTGAGTGAATATGATAGTAATACATTTATATACAATTAGATATATCTCGTCTAGTTATATCTCGTCAAAAGGTTATCCCCATTAAAATTGCTGAAGTCTCGGGACGGAACTCATTATTTTTACCGGACTACAATATTCCAGAAAATCTTAATCAATACTCCCTGTACTTATATTTTTCATCAACTTTGCATATCCGGCTCTTTTGATGGCCGATTGACCAAAAACCTTTTTAAATTCCGCTTCTGTAAGTTGTTCCCATTCTTCTTTGGTCCATTGGGTAATTTCTTCGACAGGTTTCAGCTCCTTGTGTTTGTTCGGGACTGCCCATTTTTTATTCCACGGGCAAACTTCAGCACAAATATCGCAACCTAAAACACAACCCGACAATTTATTCTGAAATTCAACCGGAATATCTTTTTTGCTTTCGATAGTCAGATATGAAATGCATTTGCGGGCATCCAACGATCGGTTTTCGAGCGCAGCGGTGGGACAAGCTACCATGCAACGGGTACACGAACCACACCGGTCGGTCAACGGTTTATCGTATTCAACTTCAGCATTCAACATCAATACACCTATAAAACAATAAGAGCCAATACCAGGTGCAATCAGTTGCGTATGTTTCCCTATCCAACCCAAACCGGCCCGTTGCGCCCAGCGTCTTTCGAGCACAGGAGCTGAATCTACAAACAAGTGCTGGTCCGTATTATTAAAGCAATGTTCTCCGAATTCGTGTTTAATGGCAGCTTCAAGTTCGTTCAGTTTTGATTTCAATACCGCATGATAATCAACTTCGGAATAAGCGTATCGGGCAATTTTTGGAACATTAGGAACTTGTGTTTTTTCGGGGTTATAGTTCATTAAAACCACAATTACCGATTGACAACCGGGTACAAGCGAGCGTGGATCGGTACGTTTTTCGAAATTGCGGGCCAGGTAATGCATATCACCATTTTGTCCCTCGTCAAGCCATTTTACCAAATAAGCCTTGTCGTCGGTCAGTTCTTCTGCACGGGCAATGCCGCAAGCATCGAATCCGAGCGAAAGTGCGGTTTTTTTTATGAAGGTATGCAATATATGTTATTTTGAAGTAAATACCGGTGTTGTGATATCGTAAATAATTGATTATAATGATTATCCATATTAGCCATTATAGAAGTTTTATGTGTCTTACAAATTGAATTTTAAATTCAAGAAAAATGAATAGGAACCTGCCTACCGCAGGCAGGTTTCTATTTCTTTAAATTAAATCTGTCAAAGGAGAAGTAATTCAAAAAAGGCATAAAATCGGATAACCATTTTGATTATTCAACCAATTTAATTCTTTATTATCTGTACATTTCCATATTGACTGATTTTCAGGAAACCATCATTTTTTACGGCTATTTTTACAGCATAAACCTGATTAGCTCTTTCGTTGCGCGTTTGTATGGTTTTAGGGGTGAATTCGGATTTGCTTGAAATCCACTGAATAGTTCCCGTATATTGCTTGGATTCTTTTTCGCCAAAATCGGCAAAGACATTTACTTTCTGTCCGGTTTTCAGTTGTGTAATCTGGTCGGCAGTGAAATAAGCACGCAAAATCATGTTGTTGGTATCGGCAATTTTAAATAAAGCCCTGCCAACAGCTGCCAGTTCTCCTTTTTCGGCATATTTTACCAAAACAGTTCCGGAAACAGGACTCGAAATCCGGCATTTTTTCAATTGATCGTCAAGTTGTTGCGACTGTATATCAAGGGCATTATTATCGCCCGAAATTCCTTCAACGGTGGTTTCAAGGGTCGATTTTGTGGCAATCAATTGTTTTTCGAGAACAGCAATTTGAGCGTTTACGTCATCCAATTGCTTCGTGGTTCCGGCATTGGCACCGACCAGATTTTCAACACGTTTGCGCTCACTTTTGGCTGTGCTTATTTGTTGTTCGATGGCTGCAATTTGCTTTTTTACATCCGGCCGCCGGCTTTGTAGTGCTTTCTGACTGGCTTTCAACTGCAATTTTTTCAAATACAGTTGGGTCGAATCAATGGTTCCCACCACTTGGTTTTCGGTCAGCTGCATGCCTTCTTCTGCATCGAAACTGATAATTTTACCCATTGCCTCAGCCGAAACAATCACTTCTGTCGTTTCAAATGTTCCGGAGGCATCATAATCTTTGTCCGATTTATTACACGAAGCAAATAATAACGAAAAGATTATTCCTGAAAACAAAGTAACTGACATTAACATAAAGCTATGTCTGTTATTATTGATACATGTATTCATATTGAAATCGTAAATTGTAACCCCGATAGCTATCGGGATAAATTGTAAATGAATTAATTTATCAATTATTTATGGTGTTTTTCAACTGGTAAACAGCCATATAAAGCTGAATCTCATGAAACGCCCGGGTCTGTCGGGCAATATTTTCAGCATTGATCTCACGCAGCAAATCGGTAACGGTAAGCGTGCCGTTGGCAACTTTCGCTTCTGCTGATTTTTTTATATTACTGCGCAAACTGATTATTTCATCATCGTTTTTCAATGTTGTTTTTAGTTTTTCAATCTCATTTTTCTGTTG
>JAKLIM010000012.1 GCA_022709605.1 Bacteroidota bacterium
AGCATTTTTGTAAAGATAATCGGTTCCGTAAGCAGCCGAAACCGAAACCGGCATGATCAGATTGCTGTTTCGGGTTGAATATACATCCACTGTAAAATCGAGACGGTTATTAAACAGTGCCACATCCACTCCAAAATTAAGCGTTTGATTCAATTCAGGCACAATTTCGGTATTCGGAATTCCGGCCAAAGTAAGACCCGACAATTCGCGATACACTTTATTGATGTAATAATATTTGCTCAATGAAGATGAAAAACGACTGTTTCCTGAAGTTGCAAATTCGGCACGTACATTCAGTTTATCAAGCATTTCCACATCTTTCAGAATCGAATTTTTAGCCATCCAGGTTACACTGAGCGCAGGATAAGTTTGAAACAGCACTGCATCAGCACCGGTCGACGACGAAGCATCGAAAGCAACAGTAGCACCCACAGACAACTGTCGGTTATAAATGTACTGCACATTCACGTTGTAATTCATCCAGTTCCACGCATCGTTAAACCCGAAATAATTGCGGCTGGCCGAAGTGACATAACCAAGCGTTTTGTAAAAGTCGTTGGCGGTATTGTAACCGGTTCCGGCATCGTATTCGCTGTAGTTTTTGGCAATTTGTGCACCTACCGACGCTTTTACCGCATGAACCAAATCGAAAACGCGGTTGTAATTAGCATTCAGATTAACGTAGGTATTGTAAGTATATCCCTGTGCCGACCGAACGGTGTTATTGGCCAACTGATAGAACATGGGCATGATACTTTGCTCGGTAACACCCGGAACAAACATATTCTGACGCGAAAAATTGTAATACAATCCCATGATGCCATTCAGACTGATATAAGGATTCATTTTATAATTCAAACCGGCATTAATCTGAATATCATAATCGTGCTGATTTCCGGAAGTTGTATTGATTAACGCCATTGGATTGCTCACCATGTTATTTTCAATCAGCGATCCATCGGCATTGCGAATGGGAGCAAAATCGGGCAGGTAATTATTGTCGGCATCTTTTTTGTAAACCGAAAACAACGGTCCTTTTTTCATGGCTGCCAGCATGGGATTAGTTACTTCGAGCATTCCCTGTTCCTGCACCGAGTAATCGAGATAAGCCATCGAAATAGAAGAATTTAACGTCAACTTTCTGCTCAGGTTCACGTCCGAATTCAGGCGGGCATAGTATTTATTGAAATTTGTACCCGTCATTTGTCCGGCTTTATTCTTGTACCCAATCGACACATCGTATTTGGCAATTGCATCGCCCCCTTTAATTTTCAGCACATTATCGGTGGTAAAACCGGGCGAATAGATCTTTTGCTGCCAATCTGTATTATTATTGTACAAATATTTATAATAATAATTCTGATTATCAACCAAAAACGGGAACAAATTGAGCACATTGGCCATATCGTCGTATTTGGTGAGTGCCACATTGCCGATATAACTTTTATAATCGTTTACACCCATCACCGGCAACATTGCCTGGTTCATTTCCAATCCAAACTGCGTGGTAAATTCCACTTTAGTATCCAGATCGACCGCTTTATCAGTCTCGATTAAAATCACACCGTTTGATCCTAACGAGCCATAAATAGTGGCATCCGAACCTTTCAAAACCGTTACATTCTGAATATCTTTCGGATTTAACGAATTGAAAATACCTTTTGAGAAACCGCCAATGATTCCCGATTCATTCATGTCGGGCATATAAACTACGCCGTTAATCACAATGAGCGGCGACGAACTTGCACTCAGCGAATTTGTACCCCGAATTGAAAAGTAACTTCCTTCGCCGGGCATACCGCTTTTACCGGTCACCTGCATTCCCGGAATACCGAGCAAAATCTGCTCTACATCGTTCACATTGAGGTTAATGTCTTTTTTCTGAATGGAGAATAAATTGGATTGCTTTTCGCTGATATTTGTTAAGCCTTTGAATGGCAGTAACATTGTTTCTGAATACCCTTTTTTATCTTCAGGAATTAAAACAATACGCATGGAGCTCCTTCCGGCAACCGGCTGAACATAAGCGTAATATCCCGGAAACCAAACACTTATTTCTGCTTTTGGCTGAATATTTTTAACAATAAATTTACCATCTATATCGGTTTTTATCGAAACGGTTAAGCCCGAAACACTTACCACAGCTCCTTCAATCGGGCTTTGGTTATAAGGTTCGAGCACTACTCCTTTCAAATCTATTCCACCGGTTTGAGCAGTTGTGGTGATGGCAACGCATACCAGCATCATACTCAATATCAATATTTTGAATTTATTCATATTTCAGAATTTATTTTGTTTAATAATTATTAGCCGTTGGTTTCAGTGCCCAATGATAAATCGAAACGGTTTTTTTGCCTCCAACAGCCATAAGTTTCGAGAATTCAACCTTAATTTTGAATGAAGCCATACCTTCACCATCCACAGTAACCACACCAACCAAACCACCCAATCCGTTCCATTTTGCAGTTCCGTTTACAGGGTTCAGGTCTTTATCGGTTTCAGTTACACGGTCGTAATTCCATGGGGTTGAAAGACTTGCCTGTACATCCGACAATTTCTTCACTCCATTGAAATAGATATTCACATACGGATGACCCGAACTCCAGAATCCCATGTACAAATTGTATTCTCCGCAAGGCACTTCCATTACTCTGACTTTATATTTTCCATCTTCGGGATTTACATACCTTTCGAGCGGTGGAAATTCAACTGAAAGTTCATCGTTGGTGTCCACATTTCCTGAAACCTGAAAAACCATATAATTGGGCAGAATAGCAGTTTTTGGAGTAGCATCGCCGGTATAAATCGATGGCGGTTTCGACAGCCCGACAAAAGTATATAAGTCACCTTCGGTCGGATATAATAAATCCTGGTATTCCCAATAATGAACCAATGATTTTATTCGGCTAATAATTACATTGTTAGGGATTTTCATCTTGGTAATATTATATAAGATCCCGTTACTCATATTTATCGGAGCAGTTGCATCAATTTGCTGAATAGTTGTTCTCCACACTCTGTTGAAAGCCGATTTGATATCGGTGGCACTGAAATCGGTTATTTCGCCGTTATAAAACATGGCTTCTTTAATCCATGTTAGTGCCAGTGTTGAATCGGTTTTTTCAACCTTTTTACCCATCTTCTGATAAGTCGTGGCAAGATTTGCATAACAGGCATTAATCACCTCATTGCTTGGCAGAAGCACCGTGAATTGTTTAAATTCAGAGTTGAACTCAGCAGATGAAAACAAAGGGTTGTAAACATAGAATATCGAATCGTACAAAGTGTTACCTTCTTTATTCACACCGATTGGTTTCGAATTAGCCACATCAAATTTTTCAACATTGTATTTGAAAATTGAATCGCGAATAATTGAATAATTGTTATCAAGATTTTTTAAATAATCATAGATGTTTATTCTGGATGACATCAATGTTGCTAACTCGTGAATTACACCGTCTTTGAGTCGGATGGATTTCACAATTTCCGACGAATTTGCATATAATTTACCGTCTTTCCGGGTTATCTGAAAATAAATTCCATTCATCGAACGAATGCGTAAACCGGTTTTTAAATCGCTCTGAATAAAAGGCAGATGATTTATGTGGTATTTCAATCGCAAAGTATCGTTGGGTTGAATACCCGAAGCATCCATTGCCGCATCTTTTGCAACCCACAGCGTAATTTGCTGATCTTTTTTCAACTCACCTTCCAATCCGTTAGTTTTTAGCATATTGTAGAATTTCGCATATTCGGGATGCGCATCTAAATACTGAACTACGGTCATATCAATTTCTTCTTCCGATGCTGATGTTCCGAAATAGTATTCGGCCCATTTATCGTTGCACGAAGCAAAAATCAGCACAAGACTTGCTATTAAGAAATATAACTTTTTCATTTTTATTCTATTTTAAATAAGTTATTACGGTGTAAATGTAAGACAATCGATATCGGACGTAAAACTGTCGGCGGCCAAAATACGAATCGTATGTGTGGTGGTCGTTGCAAATGTTATTGTGCCGGTTCCGATTTGTGTTTTAGTATAATTACTGGCCGTTTTGGAGGCTCCGCGTGTAGCTACCTGATTTCCAAAATACACGCCATCGATAATAAACCAGATTTTGCCCTGCGCTTCGGTTGCCAACTGATTGTAATGTTCACAATAAAGTTTATACGTTCCTGCCATGATGGCCGGCGTTGTCATTTCTACCCAACCATACGTTCCAAGATTGAGTCGTAAATAATCGTAATTCAATGCTTTATAAGGCTGCGCATCATTTTTATTGGCAATAACATAATACAAACCCGGTTTTGATTCGGGAACCGACAACCATTTGTAACAGGTGGCAACCAGCGGATCCAACTGAAAAGTATAAACACTGGTAAGTCCGGCTGTTTTGTATTTTGGCAATGTAGAAGCCAAAACAGAATAATCGGTAAATTCCCACTGAACGGTAGTTGGTTTTGGCGTAGTAACCGGCATAATACCATCAACTACATGCACCACCCCGTTTTTACAATTACGATTTAAAACCAACAACTTTGTTCCAAGCTTTGTAGTTGTATTGTAATTGATATACAACACTTTGTTAACTTCCGATACATTAATCAACTGATTGGTTGCCATTGTATTGTAGTTTTTCGACCGTTTAGTGTCGGTAAGCGTAAAATAAGCCAACGACGAATACGAAATTTGTTGATTTAACAAATGATACATCACATATTTATTCAATGCATTATCCGTTGAAGTATAATTATCAGTTGCATTCAATAAACTTTTCAGCGCATTGAAGTCATTAATACCATTGGCCTGATAAACACTATCGGAAACTGCAAACAGGGTGTAATGATATTTATACTGCACACCGTTTTTCAATTCTGTAATGGTATTCAGTTTCTCTTTGTATCCAATCGTTTCGATAGCCTGACTGAAAATAGTGAATTTTCCACCCTGAAGTTTTTCCCAAAGTGTTTGAGTAACCGGTGTCAAAACATTATTAAGGATATGAATATACGCATTGTTCGTTTTAACTGTCTTTTGAATGGTTGCTTCCAAATTTAACTGTACTGCGCCACCATTTTCGAGAAAAGTTGTGGATAAATAATCACCTGTAGCAGTTGTATCGGGAATTACGCCCTCTTCGAAACTAACCGAGCTATACAACACACCTTTAATCGTGTGATATTTAACCAATGTTTTGGCATCCTCAATATTTAAATCGGCTACTTTTTGTACCCCTTTCGAACTAAGGTATTTTTGCATGGCATCGTTCGAAGGCACAAAACAAGTGTAGTTAGCCGCCAAATTCAACGTATTATACAGATTGGTATATTTCAAAACATCCACCCACAAGGATACATGCAAACTATCGATAGAATCCATGTACGATGCTGCCGGTAAAACATTGGTATCTTTAATAAGCGACGAATCGTCAGCGTACGGATCGACACAAGAAGCAAGTGTTAATACCAAAACCGAAAATATAAAAATTATTTTTTTCATGATTCTTTTCTGTTTAGTTTCCTAAATTAGCATAATACGGATTCTGAACAAGTAACTTGTTGGATAATAACTCTTCAGAATGAATGGGTAAATACCACGCATTGCTATCCTGAAGAATTGCTTTTATCATCGACATGGTACTTGCCGACGAAACCTGCAAAACCTGATCGATAAATAATTCTTTGAAACCCGGATCTGTTCGGCGACCAATCCGAACCAAATCGAACCAGTTTTTTCCTTCCGAGAAAAACTCGCGCTCGCGTTCTTCAATCAAAACCTGCATCATGCCCAGTTTTTCTGAATTACCCAATGTTGGGGTAATATTGGCACGTTTACGAATAACATTGATCAATTCCAATCCTTTGGACAGGTTTTCTGCTCCGTCCTTCATAATATACGCTTCAGCTTCCATTAAATACACATCAGCCAGGCGATAAATAATATAATTCTGATCGGTTTGCAAACTCGAACTGCGTTGTGTAGTGGTTGTCGAATTTATTCCAATGTATTTCCAGATATATCCGGTGGCGTTATACGAGGCATTTAATCCACGCAAATCGCCGGCATTTGCTTCGAAAAGCACTTGCTGATAAGGCGAAATATAATAGTATTTGTTCGTCTGAAACCAGCTAAGCAGGGAATTGGTTTGGTTTAATGAATAACTGTACTGAATTTCGAAAATACTTTCGTTGCTATTGCCCGGAAAATAATTAAGAAACCAGTTGGCACCACTAATTAAACCTACCTGACCTGAGTTGATGACTGATTCACAAGCTGATATACATCCGTCATAATTCCCCAGCCAAAGATTTATATCGGCCATAAGCGAATAAATCGACCATTTGGTGGCTCGTCCTTTGGTGTTTATCGGATTTGTACCGTCGGTTTCGGGGAACCGGGTCTTTGCAGCTTCGATTGAATTATCAAGATCGACCAAACATTGTTGCAAGATTACATCTCCCGAGGTTTGAGCCACATCATACGGTGCCGAATCGTCGACGTAAGGTTCTTTTACAAAAGGAACATTGCCCCACAAACGTACCAGATAAAAGTAGGCTAACGACCGTTGAAAATAGGCTTCCGACAAAAACGAGTTACGAACATTTACATTAAAAGATGAATCCCTGACCGTGGGTGCATATTTTATAACAGAATTTGCCATATTGATCACTGCATATAATTTCGCCCAACTGGCTAATTCATTGGTCGCCAAAATATCGAACTGACGAAGTTTCTGTGCTGCTTTTTGACCGTCGGTACCCGTTGCACTAAAGTAAATTCCATTGCCACGGGCTTCGCCCCAGAGGTAAAGATATTCCTGAGCATCGCGCAATTTGATGTAACCCGAACCAAGAACAGCTTCCACATCTTCTTTGGTTTTCCAGAACTGCGTGGTACTTTGATTATTTTGGGGTGGAATGGTAAGATAATCCTCACATGAACTTACCGAAAAAACAAGGATCAGTAATGCTAATATATTTTGATTTATTTTCATATTCATGACTTATTAAAGATTAACATTTAGACCAAATGCAAAACGCTGAGGTTTGGGTGTTGATGCATTATCGATGTACATTGGATACAATTTTTCAACAAACGACTGACTAATTTCCGGATCCTGACCTTTGTAACCGGTAAATGTGAGCAAATCGTAGCCGGTTGCATAAATCTGTAACCGTCTGATGTGTAGTTTTGCTGCCCATTGTTTTGGCAAGTCATATTTCAAAGTCAATGTCTTCAAACGAAGGAAAGAAGCATCTTCAAGAAAACGATCAGATCCTAAATCATTGTAACCACGGTTGTAAAGTGCACGTGGAATTTCAGTATCATCGCCTTCGTGACGCCAGCGACGTAACACGGCAGTACTCTGATTATCCTTCCCATACATAAATTCATTGTTCATACGTACCCGGTTTATAACTTTTTGTCCGGCACGACCGTGGAAAGTGGCTACCAATCCGATATTTTTGTACGATACATTCATACCAAAACCACCAATAAATAATGGATTTGAATTACCAATGTACACAATATCGTATTTATTAATCAAACCATCGTGATTTACATCGGCATATTTCGCATCACCCGGATATACTTTTACACTTCCGTTTTTCATAACTACCGGTTGTCCGTTAATATCATAAATAGTTGATCCGGCACCATCCGAAGCATAAGTTTCTGACGTATTTTGATAAACTCCTAAATATTTATATCCGTAAAAAGACCCGAGAGGTTCTCCGGCAGTAAATTTATACGCATATTCTTTATTATTAAATGTATATTTCAGATCCTGTTTATTGCCCGGAAGTTCAAGAATCTCATTCCGGTTTTGTGCAATATTGAAATTAAACGATAGTTTCCAATTTTTATCTTTCAGAATTATAGCATCGGTACTGATATCCCAACCTTTGTTTTCCATTTTACCCGAATTGTAAAAAGCAACAGAGGTATAACCTGTTGTAGAAGGCACACTTACCGAGCCCTGAAGCATATTACTGGTCACTTTATCATACAGATCGACCGAAAAATTCAACCGACCATCCAAAAATCCGAAATCGAGACCCAGATTTGTTTGTGTCAGAATTTCGTAGGTGATATTTCCTAACTGAATTTTCACCGGTTGAATGGCAGCCATTTCGCCATAACCGTTGGCAATGGCACTCAACGAACCGATATAAGGTGCTGAACCTGAAGGCGAATTACCACTTTGACCCCAGTTTACACGAAGTTTTCCGAGCGATAAGAATTTATATTTTTTCATAAAATCTTCGTCACCAAAAATCCATGCAGCTCCCACAGTTGGGAATGCACCCCAGCGTGTTTTTGCAGGCATACTCGAACTGGCTTCGACCCGATAACCGGCATTGAAAATGTATTTATCACTGAACGTATATTGACCATTCACAAATCCGCCCATATCGCGGTTCGTTACATGACCCGAACCTCCCGAATAGTTTTTCATATTACTACCCACAACAGGGTCGGTAATTCCCACACTGGCATTTCCGGTGGTGTAACTTACATACGACGATGAGTTTTGATCGGAAGTTTGCCAAACGCCACTCAAAGTAACCCGGTGTTTTTCAGCAATTGATTTAATAAAAACCAAACGGTTTTCGGTAGTCAGGTAAAGCACATCCGAACCTCCATCCGAACTCATACCGGTGTATCTGCTGATATAAGATTCTCCGGTTACACTCTGTGGCAGAAATTTATCCGTTTTATTTAAGTTCGATTGAAAACCAACAACACCCGTATAATCAAATCCCTGAGCAATTTTGTAGTGCAAATTAAAAATCATTGAACTCGATACAGACACCGTTTTGTTTTTGGCTTCGTATGCTAAAGCAACCGGATTGTAAACACCGCTGCTTGTAGCAAATGAACCCTGGAAAAAAGAATAAGGTGTAAAATATTCTTTCGTTGGCAAACCATCGTCGCCAATAATATACGGACTCATGTTTGGCATACGAACCAGGGCCTGTCCACGAATAGATTCATTGAGATAACCATCGGAATAGGTGGCATTTCTGATACCACGCGTAAAACTGTAATTAGTTGAAATATCCAACCGATCCGAAAATTTATAGGTCATATTAAATTTACCGCTGAAACGCTCGAATTTTGTTCCAATAGTCGTACCTTCTTCAGTTAAACTTCCTAATGACAAACGATAGTCGGCTTTTTCGCCACCTCCCGAAAGCGAAAAACTGTTATCGAACGACATACCCGTCTGTGTAATCTTATCGAGCCAGTTTACATCCTGATTGTATTCATCAAAATAAGACCAGTCCGGATCGTAACCAATTTCTTTGGTATTGTAAAGCAATGCCATGTAGGTATTTGCTTCACTGGCACCTTGTCCGATATCATTAACCGAATTCCAGATAGCATCCTGCATCATCGACACGTATTGTTTGGCATTCAGCATCGGAATGGAACTTCCTTCTTTTCGAAATTCATATTTGGAAGAATATTGAAATGACATTCTTCCTTTCGAGCCTTTTTTGGTGGTGATAAGCAACACACCATTGGCACCTTTCGAACCCCAAACGGCTGTAGCGGCAGCATCTTTCAATACTTCGATGCTTAAAATATCGCTGGGCGAAATATTTAACAACTGACTGTAATCGTCGGAGTTAGCAGTAGCAAAACTAAAATCCGAAGACACATCAACCGGCATGGGCACACCATCGAGTACAAAAAGCGGATTCGAATTGGCACTCAACGAAGAAGTACCACGAATACGAATTGAACTTCCCGAACCAGGATCGGCTCCGGTAAGAATATCCACATTGGCCAGTGCACCCTGCAAAGCTTCGGTAACATTGGTAACATTGGCAGTTTCAAGGCCTTCCATTGTCACTTTCGAAATGGCCGAAACACGTTCGCGAGGCGTTTGTCCAAGTGCATTTCGTTCCACTCTTTTTGCGGTTACTTCAACTACATCCAGCGAGCGACCATCTTCTTCAAGTTTTATATCAATCGTTTTCTGACCGGTATATTTAGTCGACTTTGTTTTAAATCCTACGAATGAGAAAACTATATTCAGGTTACTCATTTCAGGTATTTTAAGGTGATACTCGCCGTTAAAATCTACAATACATCCACCTACAGAGCGGTTTTCTGAATTTAGCACATATACATTGGCTCCGGTAAGCGGTTCGTTGTTATGTAAATCGCGCACGGTTCCGGTCAGATAACTCTGTGCCGAAATGGTTTGAATTGCACCAATTGCAATCAGAAATATAGTTATTTTACGAATTAATTTCATACACGTTCATTTTTTTTATTCTATTTCCAGTAATCCATCAATTAAATAAGCTGCGCCATCGGCGTATATATAGGGGAAATAGCTCAACACTTTCACTTCGTTGCCTTTTCCATCTTTCACATACAATTGTCCGTTTTTATCCACCAATGTAAATTTAATGGGCGCACCCAATGCAGTCTTAGCAAAACTGATTATTTCGCCCTGAATTCCGGCTCCCGAAAAAGGATAATCGAGTAGATTACTTGCACTTACATTCACAAAATACCTTTGAAGATACGAAGTTACAGAAGCTGCAGGCGAAAGAGGCACTTTTCCGTTTAACATGCCTGCATAAATGGCATCATCTTTAGGAATAAATGTGATAAAACGCTCACCCTGAAGGAAACTGAACGGTGGTGAAGTTTTATCCATTCCCGCAGCCTGAATGGTAAGTTTGAAATAGTTAAACTCTTTGGGACTTGCAACCGAAGTAATCATTGCTTTGAATTGATTCGATTCCGGAACAAGTGCCGATGCTGCTTCGCCACTAAGTGCATAAGCATCACCATTGTTCCAGTCGCCATTAATTTTGGTGAATACAGGAACTTTTTCATCAACACCCAGATTGAAAAGAGCCGAAGAATAAACTTTATCGCCCTTCAAATAAAGATAGTTATACGAATTCATGGTTCGATAAATTGCTTCATTGCCATTGGAAGTCATTAATTCCGTTGCCACATGACTTCCGGCAAAGGTTTTTTTCTGAGATCGTGACATGGCTGCAAATCCAAGGTCGCCGTCGATTTGAACTTCCTGAGCTCCGTACAATTTCGAATTTGTATTCTGATATTGAATGGCACGTCCTTCAAGGTTCGTATTCAGCGTAATCATATCATCTTCAGGGTAAAAAATTCGGAAATGAGCTGCATCGGTAATCAATGTTTGAACCATATCAGAATTTTTCATCATGTCCAGCAAAATATTATATTTGGGGTTACAATACATGGGCGAAGTCACTTTATCGAACATGGCTGGAACAAGCACCTGATTTAAACCGTATAATGAGCCGTTTACACAAATACTTTTAAAATTTACGGCTCCACGTTCAAACTGAATATTATTACCAAAAGTAGTTTTAAATGTGCCGCTGGCAATCTGATCCGGGAAAAGAATTGTACCGGCATAATAATGGTTTTGAAGTAAAGCCATCATGGGTTCAAAATTCACATTCTCTATCGAGTTATAATACGGAGCCCAATATTTATTGAAAAAAGCCTGCATTGAAGCATTATCAGGAGCAAAAATATTATAAGCACCATACGATAAAACAGCCAGTTGAGTATAAAGTGATGTAGGCCATTCCATGGAAATAGGAGGAAGAAATCCATGATTCATGAAGTACAAGGAATCACCTTTACCATACTCCGACGTAACTGTAGGATCGTAAGTAAACGTAACAAATCGTTGATATGCCTTCTGGAAAGTGCTGAAACTGGCCGTATTTTGAAGCGTTTTATAAATAGTTTCGAGGGGTTCAAGCACCTGATTAATAACGTGCACATACCCATTGTCGGTTACAATTGCAAATTCTTTTACCGATGCATTCGACACATTAAATCCTGTTTGGCCTGTCCAGGTTGAATTTGGATAGAAAAATTCGTAATTGGATTTTGCATCCAACTGGTAGCTGTCGAACAGATTGAATGAAAATACAGGCAGAAACCGGTCCTGATGCATCACTTTACGATTCCGATCGTAAGCAGGATCATACTCACTTGAAATTGCATCACGACTTTTGGTTCTGTATTTGTAATACATTCCCTTAAGCGGATTCACAGATTCTATTCCATTTGGTTTATAATCAATGAATTGTTCTTTGTTGAACGAATAAAAAACCAAATGATAACCAATCAGTCTATTGATTTCTTCCTCCGGAATTTGAGCAACAGAAGCATAACTGTGTTTATCCAAATATACCTGAAAAGCAGAATCGGTAGGAGCCATAACGGTAATCACGCCCTTTCCCTGTACAAGATCCTTGTACGTAGTTCTTTCTACTGCCGAAAGAAAAAGCTTGAAATTTCCTTTTTGATCAAGCACTTCCCATGCATTTCCCTTGAGCCAGTCGGGTGTTTCATAGTATTTTTCAAGTTCGCTTTTGCACGAAGCAAAAATGAACAGAAAACTTACCAGAAAAGCAGACCATTTGTAAGCGTTTTTTTTCATAAATATTTATATTCCAAATTAAATGGTTTTTTTTTAATATTGAGAAATTTAGAAATTGAGAAAATAGAAAATTGAAATTGAGAAAATATGAAATATTTTTATCTTCTTGTAATAATATTGTTCTATTATCCAAACTTAATTTAGCATTTAAAAAGTTGTAATTATTTGATTTATTACATTTTACAATTAAAACAAAGAAATGAAACCTGCCTACAGCAGGCAGGTTCTATTATCAATAAAATTTATCTTCTATAAACTCTAATCTTCAGTCTTGAATCTTTCCCTTCTAACTATCAGGGTTGCTCTTAGTTCTTTGCTCTTTGCTCTATGTTCTATGTTCTACATTCTTATGGCATCGGTTTCAATCCTTCCCAGCGTACTTTCCATTTTCCGTCTTTCGGAAAACCGGGATTTTTACCCTTACTTCCATCCCAACCTGCACACATCATAGCCACTGCGGTAAGCAAACCACCGTTTCCGGGTAAATAGATGCGTAAACGACTGTCCTGATAATTGTGACCGTTTACCAGATAAGTATTTGTTCTTTTATCCATTAGTAAAGCTCCCACAGCTTTTTCACCATCACCAAGCCTGGCAGCGTTCATTGCTGTCATCGGATAATCCCAGCCCCAGGTTTTTCCCCAATTCCAGTTGGTCCAAATCCAGTTCAGGGTATTTTTCATATAATCGGTTCGTACAAGCGGCGATTTTGGTAAAATTCCGTAAGCACCGAGCACCGCCATGTGATCCGACGTAAAACGAATGTCTTTGTAGGTATCCAAAGCAGTTTCGGCCGCCAGATAAAGTCCATCCTGATGAGCCAATGGCGACAATTTATCTATTAACTCATCCCATTGGAGATTCTTTTTCAGTCCCATTCGCTCCCGCCATTTCTGAGCTGTTTTCATTCCAAAATACCAGTACGAAAGTTCAAAAGGCGGATTTACTGTTTCAGAAGCCCGTAAAGTTTCCTGCGCCGGAATTGCTCCTTTGAGCACATAACGTCCATCGAGCATATCGTAGTTGGCAAATGAAGCCATAAATTTAGCAGATTCATCCACCAATAGTGCATATTTTTTCAGAATATCAGCTGTCGGGTGATTGCGATACACCAACTCGGCCAAATAAATAATATGCGGTTGTTGCCAGATAAGAAACGAGCCCACTTTCGACGGCGCTTCCAAAGCTGAAGGATCAGTCATTTTCATCCAGCGCGCACCTTCAAATCCCTGCCGACGAGCAATTTCCTGCGCATTGGGCAAGGCTTTAAAATACCAGTCAAGTGTTTTCTCCAACAGTTCAGTTCGGTTCCACAATGCAAACTGAGCCTGATGCCACCAGATCATTTCGAGATGAAATTTACCGTACCACGAGTTGTATGTCAATCCGGTTTCTTGTGGTGGCGTAGTGCCTGCACACTGAACTGCAAGTAAATACTGAGATAAAACCACCCTGCGTTCGAGTTCAATGGCTCTTTTATCCTTGCATTTTGAGAAATCAACCACAGCTCCGTTCATCCAATAGTTTTTCCAATATTGCTCTGTAAGTGGTAATGTTTTCGCATACGTGAGCTTGCTTAAATAAGCCGGTTTGGTTTTCAGAAATTCTGCACTAAATGAAATTTCATCCGACTGAGGGATTAATACAAAATAGTTTTTTCGTTTTTCAACAAATTTTGCATTTCCTTCCCAGGTCACCAATACATAATATTTGGTTAAATCAATTGATCTTTCGAGCAAGACGAATTTATCTGAATTTTGTAATATAGTAGTGCTATGTTTTTCATTATTTAACCAATCGCATGCATCATCAACATGGGCACCTGATGGATATGGGAATCGGAATTTAACAGATAAACGATCGGTAGAAACGATGCGCGCGCTCACAGCATCCTGCGAAGGATGACAAAGGGTTGTAACCTGAACGGGATTATCGTAATACTTGAAACTGCTGTTAATCTGACCTTTCCACATATCGAGTTTTTGCGCCACATGCGAAACATGGCGAAAATCTGACGTTTCGTCTAAATCGAATCCGATAATTCCTAAATGCAAGCGATGTGGATTCACACGAAACCACTCGGCGGCATCTTTTTGTCGACCCGAATCGTTAAACTGAACCGAGTAAGGCTCTTCTTTACCGCGGAAATTGTAATTTTTAAGGGTTTCGCTGTGTTTGAAATCTTCAGCATTCGGAAAACTATGCCAACCCCATTGGCTTTGAGTACCCAATGGAATGCCTTTGGAATATTTTTGGGGGAAAGTTTGCAACCCGGTTACATCCGCAGTAAACGCAAATTCGCCGTTTCCAACTGTAAAAGCTGCAAGCGAATCAATGGTCGTAACTTGTGGATTATTTCTATAAACCAGAGCTTTACGATCGATTGGTGATTTTTTGGCGGCACTGCAAACAAAAAATACCAGTACTAATAAAACATAAGCAATGTTTTTCATGATTTTTACTTTCATAGATTCAATAGTTATTACAAAAATATAAACTAAAAACTTTAAAAAAGGTATATTGAATGACTTAATTCATTTGTTTTTTGATGTTGAATTGGGCTTAAAACCTTGCAAAAAATAAACCGGTAAATTCCCTGATAATTCAAAAAAAACAAATTCAAATTATATTATTTCAGTCGTAGAAGTGGTTTCGCGACCATAAGATCGATATTCCATAGGTGTGTAGCCTGTAATTTTTTTGAAAAGTGAAAAGAAATGTTCGGTAGAATTGTAATCAAGCATGAACGCAATTTCCTTTACCGAATGCGAAGTGCTAACCAACAAATGTTTGGCTTTCCGGAGTTTCAGTTCCTGAAAATATTTAGCGGGCGCATAACCGGTATAATCTTTAAACACCTTGCGAAACCAGGAATAACTGAAATTTAGTTTTTGTGCAAGTTCTTCAGGATCAACAGTTTTATAAAC
Organism: Bacteroidota bacterium; assembly: GCA_022709605.1. Taxonomy (GTDB): domain Bacteria; phylum Bacteroidota; class Bacteroidia; order Bacteroidales; family Paludibacteraceae; genus Paludibacter. The sequence continues at coordinate 15,410 of JAKLIM010000012.1, forward strand.
ATTTTCGTTCATAATAATTTTAGCCTGTTCAATTTTTTGAACAACATCGCCTACCTCGAAGATTTTATTTTGAGATACTGACAAAATCAGTCCCATCATGTGCATAACAATTCCGGAAAGATACTGCTGCGAACCGACTTTATCATTGGCTGCAACTTCAATAGCTCTCGAAAATAAGTTGACTAATTCTTCGTTAAATCCAACATCGAGCACCTGATTTTCGCAGGCAATAAATTCGTTTTGAACCAAATTATCAATGATCGATCCTTCGAAGCCAATGTAATATTCATTCCAACCCACATCGAGAACCGGATGGTAAGTATGCCATTGATCGGGAAAAATCATAATTACCTGACCTTTGGATATAGTAATTTCGGAATTCGAATCGAATGAAATTTTCCCTTTTCCTTTGGTAATATAAACCAATTGATATTCACGCAGAACTCTTCCTTTTTGCGCATTAAAATAATATCCTGAAGGGTGTTCGCTCAGCGGATATAGCGTATTTGGCTGGATGGACTGAAAACCAACAGTATTGACAGACAAACCATATTTATGATCTTTATCACTGACTATCAAATATTTGAATTCAACTCCTAAATCGTTGTAGTTCATTGTTGTGTTCTTTTCATTGAGTATAAGGTACAAATCTAAGATTTTTTTTTAAATCAACGGCTATAATTTAGATGTAAAAACATAAATACAACAGTTAAATATTTGAGACCAAATCAATAAAAAACCGGAACAACAACTACGTCAATAGCACTTTTTTGAATATTTTGAAAATAAATTTAAGATTTTGGAATAGTGAAATCTGTTTTACTTACCAATTTCGTCATATTTATCTTCAGCTTTAATCTCGGTGTAACGGGGTGCATCAATCATCTCTACCAATGCTCTTAACACCGGACCTTCGCCCATGGGGTCGTTTTCCTGCGTTGGTCGGGTGTAATAATATTGGAGCGAAGGCATAATTCCGGTTCCAACACAAATGGCTGTCACACCGCCTTCGGGAGTTATTTTGGATAAAATTCCTTTCAATCCTTGTTCGGCAACATAAATAAAATCGGGGTGTAGCCAACCGTTTTTCACACCACGGGCAATGCCAAAAACAAACATGGCTGTTCCGGTAATTTCTTCGTAGGAGTCATTCCTATCCAACACCTGATGCCAGAGTCCGTTTTTCCCCTGATAACGGGCAACTCCGGAAGTTTGCATTTGGAAGTTCTTCAACACTTTCTGGTACAACGGATGATTTTTGGGCATTCGCGAAAGCAAATCGGCTTGAGCCATAAAAACCCAACCGTTGGCACGACTCCAGTGCGCCACACCAAGTTCCTTATTATCGGTATGATAGCAATGATAATAAATACCTTTTTCTTTGTCCCAAAGATATTTTGTATAATTTAATACTTGTGTGGCGGCGTCGGTAAAATATTTTTTCTCTCCGGTAAGTTCACCCATTCGTGACAAAAAAGAGATTGCCATAAAAGCATCATCAGCCCAAATGGTATTTACATGTGGCCACAAACGGGCAATTGTGCCATCCTTTAGTCGCGGTTCTGCACGATTTAAATGATCGGCCGTTTCATTTATATATTTCAGAAATGACTGATTCGGATATTTCTTCTGCAATTCTATCAAACTTGCGCCCATCGGACCATTATCGTCGAGCCTTTTTCCTCTGAAAATCATGTGCCAACTCAAATTTCTTATTTCTCCCCAACCTCCTTTTGCAAAGGCCTGGTCGTAAAGTCTTTTGAAATACTCCAGATGACCTTCGTTAAATACAAAATTCATGTTTTTCAACACATATTCTTCATATTTTTTGACCTTTAGCTGCTCGCCAAGTTCCATCAGCGCAATATTTGTTACCCCGTTGGTGTAATGCCATTGGTTGTATTTCGACTGAACAGCAATATCCTGTGACAGTGGTAAATCCTTTACTGAAGTATAGGTTTCTCCGGTTTTCTTATTGATAAAAGTATAAGAAGTCGAATTAATAATGCGGTCAGCAATTTTTAAAGCTGTAGTTTCCGAAATATTTTGTGCTTGTAACGTGGAGGCACAAAAAAACACAAACGCAAAAATGAGGTTGATGAGTTGTTTAGACATATTTGTAGATTTTGAAATCCAAAATTATAAAATAATCTTTATCCCTGTTTAATTGTTGAATTTTATTACAAAAATACGAACAAGATTACATATTTTTTAAATACAAAACCAATAATAATCATTGAATTAACAAACACGGGATAAAATCATAAAAAAAAATTACGGAATAACTTATTGCTATTCCGTAATTATACTGTAAAAAAGGATTTGAAATATCTTATATTGAATTTCCGATACCTACAAGAAATACAGATAAAATAATTACTGCAATTCCGGTTGTAATGGTCCATTTAGTTTTTGAAGAAACGCCTTTCCATTCGTGACGAACAATGCCCCACATATTGGCAGTAAGAATAATGGTTGACATGTGAAGAATCCACGAACTTGCACCGTTTCCAAGTTTGCTTTCGCCCATTCCGTAAAAGAAGAACTGCAAAAACCAAATTGTACCTGCCATTGCAGAAAAAATAAGATTTTTGGAAATTGGAGTTTTCTTATCGGTGAAGTTTTTGTACGATTTATTTCTCAAACTTAAAATTGTCGTCCAGATAAAGTTGGTTGTTAATCCACCCCAAAGTAATACTACATAAGTCACATTGTTTTGAAACAAATGGCTAGAACCTTCAAACAACATATCAGGAGCTTTCATGGCAGCTTCAGCCATTGGTTTTCCTGCTTCAAGACCGAAGTTAAAGAAAGCACTTAATACACCTGAAATTGTTGCAATTATTAATCCTTTTACCATACTGAACTCAGCCACAGATGCTGCTTGTTGTTCTTTGGTAAGTTCTTTTTCTTTCATTATACCGGCTTTGCCTGCAATAGCGATACCAATAATACAAACTAACACGCCCACTAAAACTAATTGTCCTCCGGGATTTGCAAGCATATCAGTAAAAGATATTTTTCCTGCACTAGGGAAAAATGAATAATAAATAGCAGGTACAGTTGAACCAAATGCAGCACAAAATCCAAGAGTAACTGAGTTACCCAAAGACATTCCCAAATACCTAACTCCAAGTCCGTAAGTTAGCCCACCTATTCCCCATAATAATCCGAGAATAAAAACTATTGTAAGTATTTGTGATGAAGATGCGGCAATTATTTCAGTAAAATGAGGAATTGTAAGCCACGCTGCAAGTGGTGGTACAATAAGCCATGAAAATAAACCTCCAACAATCCAAAAGCTTTCCCAAGCCCAACCTTTTACCTTGTTGTAAGGCATATAAAAACTACCGGAAGCAAAACCACCGATGGAGTGAAATAAAATTCCTAAGAGTGCATTCATATTTTATTTGATTTACGAATTACCTGATTTTTTTTTATCGAATGTAAAACGACAATTAGTATTAAAAATTTGATTAAGGAAATAAATAATGACAGACACAACACTAAATGCCATGTCTGTCATGAAATTTTAAAATTTATCTTTTTGATGTAATGTCTTGCTCATATTTCTGAATATCAGCAATATAAGCATCGCCAACGATAACGCCTTTTGATGCACAATAATAATTGAAAATTGCACCCCAAGGCATCGATTTTGCTTCTTCGAGCAAAGCCATGCGTTCGAAATTCTGACCATTACCTTCAAATTCGCGAAGTTTTACAATGGGTTCGAGCAAGGCTTGCAACAATGCTTTTTGTGTAGCGCGTACACCCACAACATAAGCTCCAATGCGATTAATCGATGCATCGAAATAATCAAGTCCGATATGCACTTTGTCCACAGCATCGGCACGTACAATTTCCTGTGCTATTGCTACAATTTCCTCGTTTAGCGTTACCACGTGGTCGCTGTCCCAACGTACGCCGCGGGTTACGTGAAGCATAACTTCAGGGAGGAACAATAAAAGTGATGAAATTTTATCGGAAATAATTTCGGTTGGGTGAAAATGGCCACCATCCAAAGTAACAATAATATTATTTCGTACACCGTAACCCATATAAAATTCGTGCGAACCTACCGTGTAACTTTCGGCACCGATACCGAACAATTTACTTTCGATACAATCCAACATATAATCGTCGTTGGTTTTGTATTCGAAAATTTTGTCCAACGATTCTTTCAGGTTTTTACGATATTGCAAGCGATTGACAGTCACGTCTTTCGAACCATCCGGAATCCAGATATTGTGCATACATTTTGAACCTAACTGTTTGCCCATCTCTTCAGCAATTTTACGACTGCGAATTACGTGATCAACCCAGAATGCGCGAATTTCAGGATTTGGGTGCGAAAGGGTCAAACCATCCGCCGATTTATCGTGCGAAAAACAAGTACAATTGAAATCCAATTTGTAATTTTTTTCTTTTGCCCAGTCAATCCAACTTTGGAAATGTTTTGGTTCAATTTCGTTGCGATCTACAAATTTTCCGCCGAAATCGCCATAAAAAGCGTGAATATTTACGCGGTGATTGCCCGGAATAAGTTCCATGGCTTTATCAATATCAGCACGTACTTCGTTGATTGAGCGCGCTTTGCCCGGATAATTACCGGTAGTTTGAATACCTCCGGTCAGATTTCCATCCGGATTTTCGAAGCCTGTAACATCGTCGGCCTGCCAGCAATGCAGCGAAATTGGCAATTTATCTAAAAGTTCGAGTGCTTTGTTTACATCAACACCGATGGTAGCATATTGAGCTACAGCTAAATCATACGATTGTTTAATTTGTTCGTTCATGGTTTTAAATTTATGCTTATTTTATTTTTTTGTTACTGATAAATATCGTTCGTAATAATCATTCCAATCATCCTCGTCATGTGGTTCATATTCAATTAAATCGATAGAATTTCTGATGCTGTTTCGCATGGTATGAATATCGGAATACAAACCAAGTGCTTTTGCCTGAATCATCACATTGCCAATGGCAGTTGCTTCCATAGGACCGGCAATGACCGGAATTCCGAGCGAATTGGCTGTAAACTGGTTAAGCATGGCATTTTTTGAACCGCCACCGATCACGTGTAGTTTATCAATCGGGAATGACGCAAACTGATTCAGGCTTTCCAATATTTCCTTGTATCTGAATGCCAGACTTTCGAAAATACAGCGTGTAATTTCTGATTTGGTTCGGGGAATTACCTGTCCCGAAGTTTCGCAATAATGTTGAATGGCTTTGACCATCGAATCGGGATTGGCAAAAACAGGATCATCGGGATTGATAAAACTGATAAAACTATCGGCATATTTGGCATCGGCAATAAGTTGCGAATACGAGTTTTCGTCCGATAATGTTCCCCATTCCGAACGGCATTTCTCGAGCAACCACATGCCGCAAATATTTTTCAGAAAACGAATGGTACCTTCAACACCACCCTCATTGGTGAAATTCAGATTGAAACTTTCGTCTGTAATAACGGGTTTCATTGTTTCGATGCCCATAAGCGACCAGGTGCCGGAACTCAAATATGCAAAATTTTGATTTTCGGCCGGAACTGCTGCCACAGCCGAAGCTGTATCGTGACCGGCAACTGCTATAACTGGAATAGCTCCTAAACCGGTTTGTTTCTGAACAGATTCCGAAAGAGTTCCGACAATCTCGCCCGGATATACAAATTTTCCGAAATTACTTTCATTTAATCCCAATGCTTTCAGTAAATTAGCATCAAATTTGCGTGTATTTGCATCCAGCATTTGCGAGGTAGAAGCAATGGTGTATTCGGTTACCATTTTTCCGGTAAGCATATACGAAAGTGCATCGGGCATAAAAAGTATTTTATCGACAACCGGCAAAATGGCTGAATGATGGGCTTTCATGGCCGAAAGCTGAAACAGCGAATTAAAATTCATAAACTGAATACCCGTGGTTTTATATACTTTATCGCGCGGT